>JBKEDN010000241.1:0-13021 GCA_047975435.1 Draconibacterium sp.
AGGTATATCGTTTCGAAGATATTCTTTCAGACCACATTTCCATTGCACAGGAGATCGTTTCTGAAGTCCGCCCGCTGGCTTATTTCGACGATTACCTGAAAAACGGGTACTTCCCCTATTACATGGACGACCCGAATTTTTATACCGACAGACTATTAAAAAATATAAATTTTGCACTGGAAATTGATGTTCCTTACATCAACCAGATCGAATTTAAGTATTTATCAAAACTTAGGAAACTGTTGCATTTGCTGGCAACCGAAACACCGTTTACACCCAATGTAAGTAAACTGGCCGGTTCGATTGAGACCTCGCGTGCAACCGTAATGAATTACTTGAAATACCTAAAAAATGCCCGGCTCATTAATCTTCTTTATGCAAACGGCGATGGAGACGATGACCAGATGAAAAAACCGGATAAGGTATTTATGCAAAACACCAACCTGCTGCATGCCATCGCACCGGATAATACAGATAACCTGACGATGCGCCAGACATTTTTTTACAACCAGGTTGGATACAAACGAAAACTTTCAAAATCAACCGTAGCCGATTTCTGTGTGGATGGTAAATATCCGTTTAACGTAGGTGGCCGCAAACTACAGCCGGAAGATGATATTTATGCCGCTTCTGATGTAATTGAAATCGGGCAGGGAAAGAAAATCCCACTGTGGCTGTTTGGATTTTTATACTAAGAATCGAATAACAAATAAATTTAAAACGCAAATAAAATGGCAAAACAAAAAAAATTCATCACATGTGACGGTAACTACGCAGCCGCGTACATGAGTTACATGTTCAGCGAAGTTGCCTGTATTTATCCTATTACGCCGTCTTCAACTATGGCCGAGTACGTGGATGAATGGGCTGCTTTTGGTAAGAAAAACATGTTCGGACGCCCTGTCCGCCTGGCAGAAATGCAAAGTGAAGCCGGTGCAGCCGGAGCCGTTCACGGATCATTGCAATCGGGAGCACTTACTTCTACTTATACTGCATCTCAGGGATTATTGCTGATGATCCCTAATATGTATAAAATTGCGGGCGAACTTCTTCCAACCGTATTCCATGTAAGTGCCCGTGCTCTTGCCGGTCATGCATTGTCGATTTTTGGTGATCACAGCGATATTTATGCTGCCCGCCAAACCGGTTTTGCAATGTTGGGAGCCGGTTCTGTTCAGGAAGAAATGGATCTTGCAGGTGTTGCCCACCTGGCAACCCTTAAATCCAGAATTCCGTTTCTTGCCTTCTTCGACGGTTTCCGTACCTCACACGAAATCCAGAAGATTGAAGCCATTGAAATGGAAGATATCGTTCCGTTGGTTGACCAAAAAGCATTACAGGAATTCCGCGACAGGGCACTGAATCCGGAAAACCCGGTAACCCGTGGTACTGCACAAAACCCGGATATTTTCTTCCAGGCAAAAGAATCTGCCAACAAATTTTACGATGCCGTTCCGGATATTGTAGCTGATTACATGGATCAGATCAGCGAACTTACAGGCCGCAAATACCGTCCGTTTACCTACTACGGCGCTCCGGATGCTGAAAACATCATAATTGCAATGGGCTCGGTAACAGAAACCATCAAAGAAACCATCGACTACCTGGCTGCCCAGGGTAAAAAAGTAGGTTTGATTTCGGTACACCTGTTCCGTCCGTTCTCAGCAAAACACTTTGTTGAAGCACTTCCTTCAACCGTTAAAAGAATTGCTGTTCTCGACCGTGCCAAAGAACCGGGAGCTGCCGGCGAACCTTTGTACCTCGATATTCGCTCTCATTTCTACGGAAAAGAAAACGCTCCTGAAATTGTTGGCGGACGCTACGGTTTGGGATCAAAAGATACTACTCCTGCTCAAATTCTTTCGGTTTACGAAAACCTGGAAATGAACGAGCCGAAAAATGCTTTTACCATCGGTATTGTTGACGATGTAACATTTACATCGCTTCCAATGAAGGAAGAAATCAACATGACCCCTGCCGGAACTTACCAGGCTAAATTCTATGGTTTGGGTTCTGACGGTACAGTTGGTGCCAACAAAAACTCAATCAAAATTATTGGTAGTGCCACCGACAAAATGTGTCAGGGTTACTTTCAGTACGATTCAAAAAAATCGGGTGGTTTTACCTGTTCGCACCTGCGTTTTGGCGATAAACCAATCCGCTCAACTTACCTGGTAACCACTCCCGACTTTGTTGCCTGTCACGTTCCTGCTTACCTTCACCTTTACGATGTATTAAAAGGCTTGAAAAAAGGTGGTTCTTTCCTTTTGAACTCCATCTGGGACGAAGAAGAAACAAAAAAACAGTTGCCCGATAGTATGAAAAAATACATGGCAACAAACGATATCAGTTTCTACATTATTAACGGTACCAAACTGGGTGAAGAACTTGGGCTGGGAACCCGTACCAACACTATCATGCAATCGGCATTTTTCAAAATCACCGGTGTAATTCCTTACGAAATGGCCGTTGAGGAAATGAAGAAAGCGATTGTTAAATCATACGGTAAAAAAGGTGAGCACATTGTAAATATGAACTACGCTGCTGTTGAAGCCGGTGGTAAAAACGTGGTTAAAGTAGAAGTACCTGCCGAGTGGAAAAACATTGTTCTTGAAGGTGAAGAAGAAGAATCAGTACGTCCGGCATACATTCGCAAGGTTGTTGACGTAATCAATGGCCAGCGTGGTGACGATCTTCCGGTTTCAACATTTATTGGTTCTGAAGACGGACAGTTCCCGCTTGGAACCGCTGCATTCGAAAAACGCGGTATTGCAGTAAATGTTCCTGAATGGCAGGCAGACAACTGCATTCAGTGTAACCAATGTTCGTATGTTTGTCCACATGCTGCTATTCGTCCGTTCCTTATGACTGACGAAGAAGTTGACGCAGCTCCTGCAGGTATGGAAGTAAAAGCAGCAACGCCGTCAAAAATGTTTGGCGGGCTGAATTTCCGTATCCAGGTTTCGGTACTCGACTGTACAGGTTGCGGCAACTGTGCCGATGTTTGTCCGTCGAAAGAAAAATCGCTGATTATGAAGCCGCTGGGAACGCAGCAGGCCGAAGTAGAGCGCTGGGACTACATGGATAGCAAAGTAACGATAAAAGAAACCGTTGTTGACAAAACCAAATCGGTTAAAAATTCACAGTTTGCACAGCCATTGTTCGAGTTCTCAGGAGCTTGTGCCGGTTGTGGTGAAACACCATATATTAAACTTATTACACAGTTGTACGGCGAGCGCATGATGGTTGCCAATGCTACCGGATGTTCTTCTATCTATGGTGGTTCGGCTCCGTCAACTCCATACTGTAAACACAAAGGATCGGGTCATGGTCCGGCATGGGCAAACTCACTGTTCGAAGACAATGCCGAATACGGTTTTGGTTTTGCTGAAGGTGTTTCTGCACAACGGAGCCGCATCGAAGACATCATGAGCACTGCGCTTTCAAATGGTGCTTCGGATTCAGAAAAAGAAGTTTTTGCTGAATGGATTGCTCAAAAGAACGATGGCGAGGGTTCGGTAGTTGCTTCAAATAAAGTGTTGGAAGTAATTGAAAACAGCAACAGCGACTATGCTGCCGAAATCAAAAAACTGAAACAATACCTGGTGAAAAAATCCATTTGGGTATTTGGTGGCGACGGTTGGGCTTACGACATCGGTTACGGTGGTTTAGACCATGTAATGGCCAGTGGCGAAGATGTAAACGTACTGGTAATGGATACCGAAGTATATTCAAACACCGGTGGTCAATCGTCGAAAGCAACTCCGGTAGGTGCGGTAGCTAAATTTGCAGCAGCCGGAAAACGCATCCGAAAAAAAGACCTGGGAGCGATGATGATGAGCTACGGTTATGTTTATGTGGCACAGGTAGCCATGGGTGCTAACCAGTCGCAGTATTTCAAAGCGCTGAAAGAAGCAGAAGCATATCCGGGACCATCGATTATTATTGCTTACTCTCCATGTATCAACCACGGATTGCGTGCCAGCATGGGAGCTTCGCAAGCCGAAGAGAAAAAAGCTGTGGAAGCAGGATACTGGTCGTTGTACCGTTACAACCCGCTGTTGGAGAACGAAGGCAAGAACCCGTTCCAACTGGATTCAAAAGAACCAAACTGGAGCAAGTTCCAGGACTTCCTGAACGGCGAGGTACGTTATACTTCACTTAAAAAATCGTTCCCGGCAGCTGCCGACGAACTGTTTACAGCCGCAGAAGAAAATGCCAAATGGCGTCATAATTCATACAAACGAATGGCAGCCATGGATTTTTCACCTGCTGAACCTGAAGTTGAGGCATAAAAAAAACCTTACTATAATAAAGAGCCGCTATCCGTTTTTCGGAGGCGGCTTTTTTATTGTTGCGAACTACAAGCTTCTTTCCTCTGTAAATTTTGAACATTTAATCCTTTATTCCTTCGCTTTTCCAGTTCTTTTTGTTTTTTATACAAAAAGAGCGTTTAAATTCTCTCCTGTTTTTTAAATTTGAGCATAAGTAACAGTTCAAAACAAAACGAAATCGATGAAACAGCTTTCCGGTCTTTTACTGATTTTTGCTCAGCTTCTCACTTTTACAATAACAAAAGCCCAGCTAAGAACAAATCCTTTTGCCACACCACCCGGGGCAAATGAGGTGGCAAGCTACACCAACCCAGTGATTCCAGGTTTTTATTCCGACCCCAGTATTTGCCGGGTGAATGATGATTATTACCTGATCACCAGCACTTTTGAATACTTTCCGGGGGTGCCCGTATTTCATAGCAAAGACCTCGTAAACTGGAAGCAAATCGGGCACTGTATCGACCGCAAAGATCAGTTGCCGGGTGGCATGAATATTTTTGCGGCCACCATTCGGTATCACGATGGCACATTTTACATGATTACCACCTCGTTTGGAAAACTATCGGGCAATTTTTATATAACGGCCAAAAATCCGGCAGGCCCGTGGTCCGATCCAGTTTTTATTGATGTTGAAGGAATTGATCCAGACCTTTTCTGGGACGATGACGGAAAAAGCTATGTAATCTCCAACGAATTCAAATTGTATGAAATAGACCTGGAAACCGGCAAGTTACTAAGCGAAGGAAAACAAGTTTGGTACGGAACCGGTGGTCGCTACGCCGAAGGTCCGCACATTTATAAAAAGGATGGATTTTATTACCTAATGGATTCTGAAGGCGGTACCGAGGAAGCTCATTCCGTATTCATTTCGCGCAGCAACAACATTTGGGGGCCGTATGTGAACAACCCGGCAAATCCGATATTGGCGCATGCCAATGCTGCCGGTCAGGAAAGTACGATACAGGGAGTTGGCCATGCCGATATTATTCAGGCGCACGATGATTCGTGGTGGATCGTTTTCCATGGTTACCGGAAATTCAGCTACCCGGTGCACCATTTACTTGGCCGCGAAACCTGCCTGGCACCTGTAAGCTGGCCTAAAAATGGCTGGCCTGTGGTTAACGGCAACGGAACAATTTTCGAGAAAATGACCTGCCCAACTCTCCCTCTTCATCCATTTCCGGATAAACCTGCACGCATTGATTTTAAGGAAAAACAATTAGGATTGGAATGGAATTACATTCAATTTCCGGTTAAATCGAACTACTCACTCTCTGAGCGTCCGGGATTTCTTCGCTTAAAAGGATCTGCCGAAAAAATTGCCCAATACAACACCTCTACCTTTGTTGGACGACGAGTTACCGATCTGAATTTCACTGCTACCACACAGATTGAATTTGATCCGTCAGCCGAAAATGAAGAAGCTGGATTTACCCTACTCAACAACGGGATGCATTTCGATTTAATGGTGCAGAAAGAAGCAGGTCAACGCTATGTACAGGCGGAGTTGAAGTTTGGTTCGCTTGTGTATAAATCGGATAAAGTTGAGATTAAACCGGGTCCTGTAAAACTGAGAATAAAAGGAGACTCTGCAAGCTATTCTTTTCAATATGCACAGGGAAATGACGAGTACAAAGAAATTGAGAAAGTGGATAGCCGCTATTTAAGTACTGAAACTGTTGGCGGCTTTACCGGTGTTTATGTTGGATTTTATGCTACCGGAAACGGAAAATCATCCAATGCACCCGCAGATTACGACTGGTTTGAATATATTGGTAAAAAATAGAATTCCGTTTTATACAAAAAAGCCCGTTCCAATACCGAACGGGCTTTTCATTTGTGCTCACTTAATCTATCTTTTTAACAGTACTTCTTCTTCATATTTCTGAATTTCAGCAATATAATCCATCCCGGCCGGAACTCCCTCTTGCAAACAGTAATAATCCCAAACGGCGCTGAACGGCATGGTTTTTAGTTCTTCGAGCATGGCTAAACGCTCAAAGTTTTTTCCTGCTTCTTCAATCGCTACCAAATCTTTTGTAGGTTCCAGCATGGCAATTAAAAATGCTTTTTGAGCGGCGCGCGTACCGATTACATAAGCACCAATCCGGTTAATCGACGCATCAAAGAAATCGAGGCCAACGTTTACACGGTCCATAAAATCGTTACGAACAATTTCAGATGCAATTAACTGGATTTCTTCGTTCAGCGTAACAACATGGTCGGAGTCCCAACGCACCGGGCGGGTTACGTGCAATAACAGCCCGTCAACGTATTGGAGGACGGCAGAAATTTTATCGCCTGCAATTTCTGTCGGGTGGTAATGGCCATTGTCGATACACATCAAAATATTGTTTTTTACGGCATATCCAACATAGAATTCATTTGAACCCACCGTCATCGATTCCAGACCAATTCCGAAAGTTTTACTTTCAACTGCATCTTTCATATATTCTTTTGGATATTTGGTTGCCATACCTTCATCCAGCGACTTTTGCAGCAATGTGCGGTATCCGTTTCGGTCAATCGGGGTATCTTTTGATCCATCAGGCACCCAGGTATTGTGTACACACGGTGTCCCCAACTGTTTTCCGGCTTCTGCCGAAATAGCGCGGCAACGTTTCAGGTGCTCCACCCAAAACTGACGGATTTCTTCATTTTTGCTTGAAAGTGTAAATCCGTCGGCAGCTTTTGGATGTGCAAAGAAAGTACCGTTAAAATCCATACCAATTCCCAGCTTCTTACACCAATCGATCCAGCCCTGAAAATGTTTTAACTCGATTTGGTCGCGGTCAACCAGTTCACCGCCAAACTCGCCGTAAATTGCATGTAAGTTTACGCGCTGTTTACCGGGAAGTAAAGCCATTACCTTTTCCAGATCCTGACGAACATCGGCCACCGATTTTGCTTTGCCCGGATAATTTCCGGTCGTTTGAATCCCTCCTCCCGAAAGCGCTGCATCCGGTGTTTCAAAACCACCCACATCGTCGGTTTGCCAGCAATGCAACGAAATGGTTAATGCACTCATTCTCTTTAATGCCGACTCGGTATCAACTCCAATTGCTGCATATCTTTCTTTTGCCAGCTCATATGCTTTTTTTATACTATCAATATTGCTCATTTTATTTAAGTTTTTTGATTTATTTCCTATTCCATGTAAAATACTTCTGACAACTGTACAGAAACAGGCGAGTTATCTTCGTTTGTTTTCATAATATCGCTCATGAATTTCCACCAGCGCTGAATGATTTCGGTTTGCCCCAGATCCTGCGATCCGCCGTCTCCGGTAACTTTTTGAAACGCAAACAAGGTGTTCGTTTCTTCGTCCAGAAAGATGGAGTATTCACTTATCCCTGCCTCTTTCAGCAGTTTCTTCAATTCAGGCCAAATCTCGCTGTGCCTTTTCTTGTACGCTTCCTTTTGCCCCTCGTTGAGATACATTTTAAACGCTACCCGTTTCATTATCCCAGTGCATTTAATTCAGGATACAACCATTTGGCAACGCCGATTACAATTACCGATAAAAGAATGGTTCCGATTCCAACGATAATAGTCCAGTAAGTCTTTTTTGAAACTCCTTTCCATTCCTTGCGCCAGAATCCCCAAAGGTTGGCGGTCAGAATTATTGTTGCCATGTGCAAGGTCCACGAACTGGCACCGTTTCCAATTTTTGTTTCTCCCATTCCATAAAAAAAGAACTGCAAAAACCAGGTAGTACCAGCCAATGCACAAAACAAATAGTTGCTGATCAGCGGCGCCTTTTTATCAATAAAATCGCCTCCGGTTTTATTTTTGAAAATTAAAGCGATTGACCAGATTAGGTTGGTGGTTAAACCTCCCCAAAGGATTACAAAAAAGATGATGTTATTTTCAAAAAGATAGGTTACAGCTCCACCTCCATCACCACTGGCAAGAAAAGGATAATTAGCCTGTACCGCCAGTTCCCTGGCAGCAACTCCCATTTCTTTTCCGGCATCGATACCAAAACTAAAGAAGGCACTCAAAACACCTGATACAATGGCGATAATCAAACCGGTTGCGAGTTTAAATTCGGTGTTTACCCCCTCTTTGTGCCCACTTAAATCTTTATCCTTCATAATGCCGGCACGACCACTGAGGATAATCCCCACCAGCAAAATAAGAATACCAAGCAGTACAATTCTACCACCGGGACTACTCAAAAGATCAGTAAATGAAAGTCCGTTTGGTAACAACTCAGCTACTCCCGGAATATTTCTTAAAACCGGTAAGCCCAGCGAACCAACCACCGAGGTAATACCCAGCAAAACAGAATTTCCAAGTGACATTCCCAGATAGCGGATAGCCAGCCCATAAGTAAGGCCGCCAATGCCCCAAAGAAGCCCCATGATGTAGGTGTTGCGAATTACTCTTCCATCGGCGGCATGTAAAATTCCCTGCCAGTCAGGAATAGTTATTAAAACGGCGATAAAAGGCATAATCAGCCACGAGAAAAGACCACCGGTAATCCAGTAAATTTCCCAGCGCCATTTTTTAACCCAGTCGTAAGGCATGTACCAGCTACCCGAAGACATACCGCCCAGGGAATGAAAAATAATACCTAAAAGTGCTTGCATAATGATTTGATTAATTTGTAGTTATTTTTTATTGATTCGTTAGCGTTTTAGAATTAACAAATATATATGGACCCGCTTTTTATATCAATACAGAAAATGAGCTTATATTTATACTTTTTGATACTAAATCAATGAAGTTACAATTTAAATATCTAACAACAAGTGACGAAGATCTTTCGTGGGGCATTCATTTAACTGTTGCGGGTTCTGCAACGATTACTCCCGGCACTTCTTATCCTCCTGCACAACATCCTTCCGAATATTCTTTCTCTTGGGAAGGAGGACGCGTACTGCATGAATATCAGCTGAATTATATTTCGGAGGGCGCCGGTATTTTTGAAAACCAATATGGAAAGTTCCAGGTAAAAGAAGGATCGGTGCTTGTTATTCTTCCTAACGAGTGGCACCGCTACAAACCCTTAACCAAAACAGGCTGGACAGAGAACTACATAGGTTTTAAAGGAGAGATAGCCGATCACTTTTTGTCAAACCCTGTTTTTAACAGCAAACAACCGGTTTTGCAGCCGGGCATAAAAGAAGAAATAATCGACACACATTTGAAAATAATGGATTTTGTCAGGAAAGAACAACCCGGGTATCAGCAAATTGCTTCCGGGATGGTGGTAAAACTGCTGGGTTACATTATTTCGTTTGAGAAAAAGAAAGGTTTCTCGGGAAAAGCGATCGCCAAAGTAATTGAGGAAGCCCGTTTTTACATGCGGCAGAACATTCATAACGAAATCAACCTTGAGAAACTGGCCGAACAACAAAATATAGGATACTCGTATTTCAGGAAGATGTTTAAAAAATATACCGGTGTTTCACCCGGACAGTATCATTTGCAGTTGCGGGTAATGCGGGCAAAAGAACTTCTGGTAACAAGCAACAAAAGCATCAAGGAAATCAGTCTCGAACTGGGCTTTCAGACTATTCATTATTTCAGCTTGATTTTCAAGAAAAAAGCAGGTATGAATCCTTCTGAATTCAGAAAAAGAATTGGAGGAAATTAAAAGAAAAAAGAGCTAAAATTTTATGTCAGCTCTTTTTTATAAAGCCCCCGAAGGAGGATATTTTCAAACGTTTAAACTACACATCCAGTTCCCAGCCCGGACGAGGTTTAATATCTATCAGACTTTTTGCATAGTCTAAAGCATTTACAATCTCATATTCCGATTTGTATTTAGGAATCCCCGAGCTCATATCCAGTTTTACGAACTTTGGCAACCGCACTTTATCTTCCGGTGTAATATTGGTGAACTCCATATTTTCACCATCCCAGGCTAATATTCGTTCCAGGCCAGATAAACGGGGTGCAACTGTTCCCATCACCACTACTTCGTTAAATGGCCCGGCATAACTAAAGGGTGACTTGGGTTGCACACGTTCTTCCGGGTTCTCTTTACAGGCACGCAACCAGTCTTTTTCGTGGCCACCAATTCCACCAGGTACCAAACGTTCGTTAATTTCCGGAGAATAATCTTTAAAGTCTTTGGTTGGTAAACGTTTTGCATTTTTACCATAACATCCGCAAACTATTTTTCCTTTTGTTCCGATAAACAAAACACCTCCGTCGTTGTCACCCATCATTTCGCCATCTTCCATTTCAAAGGGGCGGTCGGGTTTTAAGCCACCATCGTACCAGGTTACACTAACCTCGGGTAATTCAGTATTTTTATATTTTTCTCTTGCAGGAAAATAGTAGGTTACTTTTTCGGATTCGGCCGGTGACTCAACCGTCCATTTCGAGGAAGTAGCCTGAACTCCGTTTGGATATCCAAGACGTAAGCTGCGCATTACCACATCTAAAATATGGCAAGCCATGTCGCCCAGGGCACCGGTACCAAAGTCGTACCAACCACGCCAGTTCCAGGGGTGGTATTGAGGTGAATATGGACGTGCAGGAGCGGGTCCGAGCCACAAGTCCCAATCCAAACCTTTCGGAAGAACAGGAGTCTCTTCGGGGCGGTTTAAACGCTGTGGCCAAATCGGGCGGTTGGTCCAGGCATGTACTTCTTTCACTTCACCAATCGCACCACTCCAGATCGCTTCGCAAACCCAGGCAGTATCGTCACCCGAGGCTCCCTGGTTACCCATCTGCGTAACAACATTTTTGTATTTTTCGGCTGCTTTTGTAAGCATTCTCGATTCGTAAACCGTGTGCGTTAATGGTTTCTGACAATATACATGCTTACCCAGCTTCATCGCATCTAAAGTAATTTTGGCATGTGTATGATCCGGCGTGGCTATGATTACAGCATCAATCTCATCGCCTTTCTCTTCAAACATTTTGATGTAGCTTTGATACTGATATGGGAGAGGCTTATTCGGATAATCTTTTTTGAAGCCTTCCAGTCTTCCTGCCATCCTGTTTGCATCCACATCGCAAATGGCAACGATGTTCTCATCAGCACATTTTTGCATGTTTCCCCATCCCATGCCTACACCGATAACGGCAACATTCAATTTCCCTTTTTCCCACTCTCTCTTCTCGTCGTTTGAAACTGCCACTACACCTTTTTCATTTCCTGCACAACTTGTAATAAGCGCCCCGGAAACAACAGCTGCCGATGTTACAATTGCAGTTGACTTTATAAAATCTCTTCTGGGAATCTGATCTTGTTTGTTCATCACAATATTTAGTTGATTTATAATATTACACTTGTTTCCCAATTCAGCAAAAGCAAGTGTATTAAAATTTGACAGGTAAAAATAGGCCTACTTATTTTATTGGCGTCAGGAAATTCAGGATTTGTACCAACTGTACAGTTAAAATTAAGGCTGTCGTAAATTACTACATCCCAAACTTTCTTCAACAACACTCTTTGTTTAGTCAATCTTTTCGGGATTTTAATCTCCCCTCATTCTGTCTGCTTATCGTTACCTGTCGTAAATCATTTAATTTCAAACGGGTAAACAATTATAATTCGCGTATTTTAATATTACGAAACCACACGGTATAACCGTGGTCTTGCAAACCAATGTAGCCCTCTTTGTCAATTCCTTTCTGCCACCCCGGAAAATCCTTGAATTTACTTTTAGCCACCATTGCATCCCATTCAGGGGTCCATAAAGTGTAAGAAACAACTTCAACTCCATTTTGAGTGTGTGTAACTTTACCATCATTAACCTTTACAACAATGGTATTCCATTCACCTGCCGGGTGTACCGTTTTCGGGTCAGCAGCAAGGATATCATAAAGTGAGCCAGCTAAGTGGCTATCCACCTTATTATCGGTCGCATCAACATTATCAAGTACTTGTATCTCAGGAGCGGCATAATAAACCGGTTTCCCGGGTACTTCACGAACATTGTAGAATATTCCTGAATTCGCCATTTTACTAGCTTTCCAGTCGATTGATAACTCGAAATTTTTAAATTTCTTACCACCAAACACAATGTCTCCATTGGCGCCTTGTCCCGGTTTTTTACCTTCACCGGTAAATACCTTCATGGCTCCGTCTTCGATAACCCAGTTGGCAGGCATGGCAGTTCCATTGCATTGTCTCCACCCGTCAAAATTTTTACCGTTAAAAAGTAAAACCCAATGATCCTTTTTTTCCTGTTTGGTAAGTTTGTTGGCTTTTTGCGCGAATGCTGAAACTGTAAACACCAGTAATACTGCTACATAAATTAATTTTCTCATGATTTAAAATGTTTAGCTTGTTTATTAAGATTGAACGATTTATTTCGTTCAATATATATTTATTCCTATTCTACTCCCCGGTTATTATTGAGCTACCTAACCGCAATATCGGGGTTCTTCCGGTTATCGTATTTTAACTCGAGGCTCCAAACAACCGACGTATTACCTCAGTAAAGTTTTTACAAGGTCATCGTTTAATACTCTTTCAGCAAGCTGTTTCTAAGTTTCTGTTTATACCGGGAATTGCAGCAGTAACATTAACAGAACTGCAACAACGGTTTAGTTGGATCAATTTTTCGTCTGCAAAATACTATTTTCATTTTATCAAATCATTAGTGTCCGGTAAAACTTTTTAAAACCGGGCAGTATTTTATAATACCACCCGGAAAGTCTATTTTTAGTTTACCACAACAAAAAGATAGACATGGGTAAAAGTAAAAATTTTAGCG
>JBKEDN010000287.1:0-10058 GCA_047975435.1 Draconibacterium sp.
ACTGTTTGTCCCTGTTGCTTTGTATCTTGTCCTCATTGTATAAGAATATGCTCCTAAGATACTATTTACTATTATAATAGGCTGATTGGTAGATTTTTAATTTTTAGAGGTTTCCTAAAAATTTTCCTTTGTTGTTTCACCAAATTATAAGTAACATTGAAAGCTGACAAAAGCAACTACAATTAGACTGATTGATATAAACATGAAAAGAATACTGGTTACCGGCGGTGCAGGGTTTATAGGGTCGCACTTGTGCGAACGGCTGTTAAAGGAAGGCAACGATGTTATTTGCCTCGATAATTATTTCACCGGATCGAAGCAAAATATACTGCATTTACTCGGGCACCCGCTTTTTGAGCTGGTCCGGCAAGATGTAACCCACCCGTTTTTTGCTGAAGTTGATGAAGTTTATAACCTCGCGTGCCCGGCCAGCCCGGTACATTACCAGTATAATCCTATCAAAACCATTAAAACCTCGGTAATGGGGGCCATCAACATGCTGGGGCTTGCCAAACGGGTAAAAGCCAAAATCCTACAGGCCAGCACCAGCGAAGTATATGGCGACCCCACGATTCATCCGCAGCCCGAAGATTACTGGGGAAATGTTAATCCGATTGGGCCACGCTCGTGTTACGACGAAGGCAAACGTTGCGCCGAATCGCTGTTTATGAACTACCACATTCAGAATGGGGTAAAAATAAAAATTGTACGGATTTTCAACACCTATGGCCCACATATGAACCCCAACGACGGACGGGTGGTTTCCAACTTTATTGTACAGGCCCTGAAAGGAGAAGACATAAGCATTTTTGGAGATGGCATGCAAACCAGGTCTTTCCAGTATGTGGATGATTTGGTGGAAGGAATGATGCGTATGATGCGTACTCCCGACGATTTCACCGGGCCGGTGAACATTGGAAACCCGGGAGAATTTACAATGATTGAACTGGCAAAAACGATTCTCGACCTTACCGGATCGTCCTCTAAACTTGTTTTTCAGCCTTTGCCAATGGACGACCCGAAACAGCGCCAACCCGATATTTCACTGGCCCGTGAAAAATTAAACGGATGGGAACCAAAGGTTCAGCTTCGCGACGGCCTGAAAAATACCATTGCCTATTTTGACAAATTGTTAACAGAAAAAGACTAATGTCGTGTCAAACGTGTTTTATCACGACGTCATGCTGAATTCATTTCAGCATCTTTGCTCAAAATGTAGATTCCGAAATAAATTCGGAATGACGGTACGTCAATTTAATGTTGACACGACACTAAGGAATTATACAATCGATTGACAAAATTTCCCATCACCTCAAAAAAGGCTAAATATCAATCAATTAAAAGCCAAATATTTCGAACAGCAAAACATTTTTTTAATTGCAGTCTTAATTAATTTGACAAAATGTCAATAACTCCTGTTATAAAACACTGGTTCTTTTAATAAAAACCATAATTTTGACCATCCTTAGCAGAAAAAAAACTTAAATGAAATCCCGCGAAACCGAGCTATTAATAATTTACCTGGCAATTGATCTGGTCCTCCTCAATCTTGCATTGGCCATTGTAGCATGGCTTAATCTGGATATTTCGATCAAAGATTACCGTACCATGAGTATTTACGTAATGCATGGTAACCTTTCCTGGATTATCTCCTACCTTATATTTTCGAAAAAGAACCTTTTTCTACGCGATAATATTGTACACCATCTCATACGTATAACCAAACGACAACTGGTTTTTTACCTGGTGGCAGCTGTAATCGCTTTTGGTTTTGTTCCGGGTGTATTTTTCAGGACATTTTTCTTTGAATATACCCTCCTCTTCTTTTTTGCAAAGATTGGTTTTTACTGGGCGTTTTACTTATATCTCAAGCGGCGCAGGGGAAAAAGGGTAAATTCAATCAATACTGCGGTAATTGGATGTAATGATACCGGCGAAATTCTAAAAAAGATTATTGAAAGTAATCCGTCTCTGGGATATTATTTTTCGGGCTTTATTTGCTCCAGGAATTCGGATATGGAGGAATATATCGGCCATCCGGATAATCTTGAAAGCCTGATTGATGAACACGACATCCAACTGATTTATTATACCATTTCTCTTTTTAACGGAGACAACGCTGAAGACCGGGGAAAGAAAGTGCTGAAGATTTGTAATCAAAAAGGAGTCCGGCTTCGGTTTATTCCTGTCAATCAGTGGTGGTTCAGATCTCACCAGAAAAACCTGGAATCCATAGGCGATTTATTGGTATTAAACCCTCAGGAAATCCCCCTGGACAATGTATCATTCAGGGCACAAAAACGTTTGTTCGACATACTGTTCTCACTCGCCGTAATCGTTTTTATCTTTTCGTGGCTGTTCCCAATTCTGGCCCTTGCCATAAAACTTGGCTCTAAAGGTCCGGTATTCTTTAAACAGCAACGAACCGGAATCAACAACCGTACTTTTTACTGTTACAAATTCCGTAGTATGACACCAAACGACAATGCTGATCAGCTTCAGGCTTCAGCCAACGACTTACGGATTACCCGGATTGGTCACTTTCTGCGCAAAACAAATATGGATGAACTGCCACAGTTCTTTAACGTATTGATTGGCGATATGTCGGTGGTTGGGCCTCGTCCGCACATGCTCAAACATACCGAAGAATATTCGGCATTAATCGATCATTATCTGGTACGGCATTATGTAAAACCGGGAATTACCGGCTGGGCACAGGTAAAAGGATACCGTGGCGAAACGCAACATTTGAATGCCATGCAAAAAAGAGTAAATGCCGATATGGAATACATCAACCAATGGAGTTTTAGCTGGGACTTAAAAATTATCTGGCTAACTATTTTCAGCCGAAAAGCATGGAGAAATGCAGGTTAAATCTTGCGTCCATACCTTTGTTTTCATGCCCGAAAAAAATTATATTATTTATTTTTGTTGAACAAGAGGCAATCTGTTGCCCGTACTTCAGTTATTTAATTGAAAAATAATTATTTACCCAAATAGAAAAGCAAAAAAGTGAACGGATTCATTTGCTGCTTTAAAACGATTTAAAATTACAGATATGAAGACTGCTTTGATTACCGGGGTGACCGGTCAGGACGGAGCCTACCTAACAGAATTCCTGCTAAAAAAAGGATACAAGGTGCACGGGATAAAAAGGCGTGCCTCGCAATTTAATACCGATCGTATTGACCACCTCTATCAGGCACCTTTTGTAAAAGACCGTAACCTGGTACTGCATTACGGCGACCTTACCGACTCGATGAACCTGACCCGTATCATCCAGGAGGTGCAACCGGACGAGATTTACAACCTGGCAGCAATGAGCCATGTAAAAGTAAGTTTCGAAACTCCCGAATATACCGCTAACGCCGATGGCATTGGAACTTTGAGAATTCTGGAAGCCATTCGTTTACTGGGGTTGACAGAAAAAACACGTATTTACCAGGCATCAACTTCTGAATTGTACGGAATGGTACAGGCGGTTCCTCAGAACGAGAAAACTCCGTTTTACCCGCGTTCTCCGTACGCCGTTGCCAAAATGTATGCTTACTGGATTACCGTTAACTACCGCGAAGCCTATAAAATGCATGCCAGTAACGGAATTCTGTTTAATCACGAGTCGCCCATCCGCGGAGAAACATTTGTTACCCGGAAAGTAACCCGCGCCATCAGCCGGATTGCTTTGGGGCAACAGGAAACCGTTTATTTGGGCAACCTTGACAGCCGCCGCGACTGGGGCCATGCCAAAGACTATATAAAAGCCATGTACCTGATACTTCAACAGGATAAAGCCGATGACTATGTGATTGCGACAGGTGTTACCACTACCATTCGCGATTTTATCCGTAAATCAGCCGCCGAAGTGGGACTTGAAATAACATTTAACGGTACGGGCGCTGAAGAAAAAGGAGTGCTGGCGACAGTAGATGAAAAAGTATTTTCAGCAACAGTTGGAGAAGAATACCTCGAAAACATCCGGGAAAGAATAAAAAACCGGGAAGTAGTAGTAGCAGTTGATTCCAATTATTTTCGCCCTACCGAGGTGGACCTTTTGATTGGAGATGCAACCAAATCAAGAACAGTTCTTGGCTGGGAACCAAAATACGATTTAGACGCACTGGTAAAAGACATGATGCAGTCGGATGTTAGTCTGGCAAAAAAAGACATCCACTTACAGGAAGGCGGCTACCGTACCTTAAACTATTTTGAATAGCGTAGTGATTTTGCTGCTTACACCGATTCAAAATTTAACGATGATTGTAATGCATGCGAGTTGCTTGTGTTACCGCAAAAATTGAAAAGTATAAACACATGCAAAAGACTGACAAAATATATGTATCCGGTCATCGTGGGCTGGTAGGGTCTGCCATATGGAAAAACCTGGAACAAAAAGGCTATATAAATTTGGTTGGAAAAACAAGAAGCGAGCTGAATTTACTTGACCAGCAAGCCGTAGAAACTTTCTTCCAAACCGAACAACCTGACTATGTTTTTCTGGCTGCGGCAAAAGTTGGAGGCATAGTGGCCAACAATACCTACCGTGCCGATTTTATTTATGAAAACCTGGTAATCCAAAACAACGTCATTCATAATGCCTGGAAATACGGCGTTAAAAAACTGCTCTTTTTGGGAAGTACCTGTATTTATCCACGGGAAGCTCCTCAACCTATGCAGGAAGATTCGCTCCTCACCTCGCCACTCGAATATACAAACGAACCTTATGCCATTGCTAAAATAGCCGGTATAAAGCTTTGTGAAAGCTACAACTTACAGTACGGCACCAACTTTTTGTCGGTGATGCCCACCAACCTGTATGGCCCCAATGACAATTTTGACCTTGAAAAATCGCATGTTTTGCCCGCTTTGTTGCGAAAGATTTTTCTGGCAAAGTGCCTGGAAGAAGACAATTGGAGCGCCATTCGGAAAGATCTGAACAAACTGCCCATTGAAGAAATAAATGGAACAGCTAAAAAACAAGCGATATTGACTGTGCTCGCCAAATATGGTCTTGTCATTGCCAAAGAACAACAGATAGATTTCTCACATTCACCGGAAACAACAACTCCGAAAGTCTCCGTAGAAGTGTGGGGATCCGGTGCTCCTATGCGCGAATTTCTCTGGAGTGAAGAAATGGCTGAGGCATGTATTTTCTTAATGGAAAACATTGATTTTAAAGACGTCGCATATTCGCCACAAACTAGAAATGCCAAACAAGCAGAACAGGTTCGCAACACACACATAAACATTGGAACGGGAGTCGAAATCAGTATAAAAGCCCTGGCCGAAAAAATCAAAGAAATAGTTGGTTTTAAAGGCAATTTGGTTTTCAATACCTCCAAACCCGACGGGACCATGCGCAAATTAACCGATGTAAGCAAGCTCCATAATCTGGGATGGCACCATACAATTGAAATCGAAGACGGGATTAAAAAACTGTTGGAATGGTATCTCGCCTAATGCGGCATTTATTTATTGAAAAGAAAAATCTGATGAACCGAATATTCCTTTTTGTACTCATTTCTTTCATCTTTTTACAGGCTGGCGGACAAACGCTGGATGCAAAATTCAGTTCACTTGCCGGTTCCAACGACCGCCTGCCCTTTTGGTTGTGGGCCAATCAACTGGGGCGTTACAATCCCGAAAGTCAAACGGTACAAAATCTTGAGTTTAATGGAGCTTTCAACCGTACAATCGGGAAATCAGGCTTCTCTTTCACAAGCGGGGCCAGGCTAAATTTTTTATTATCCAACAACAATGACATTCGTTTTACAGAGCTGTTCGGTGGCCTTAGCTGGAAAAGTCTGCAACTAAGCGTTGGCGCATTTACTGAACAGGAAAAATACGAAGGGCTTTCCACTACAAACGGTAATCTGGCATCATCGCGTAACGCACGCCCCCACCCTAAAATGCGGGCAGGGTTTAAGCACTTTGTCCACATCACTTCCTGGTTTTCAATTTATGGTTTCTATGAAGAGGGAATACTAAACGACAACCGTTATGTGGAAGATACACACTTACACCGAAAGGCTTTGTATCTTCGTTTTGGTAAACCCGCAGCAATACAGGTAACAGGCGGATTGGAGCATTATGTAATGTGGGGCGGCACACATCCGGTATATGGAGAACTTCAGGGGTGGGAAGCTTATTTCGATTATGTTCTGGGACATTCAGGAGATGAAAACGCATTGCCTACCGACCAGGCAAACGTAGCCGGGAACAGCTACGGAACTTACCAGCTCGAAATTAAAAAATCGTGGAATAAACTGGAAGCCAATTTCTACCTCAGTCATCCCTTTGATGATCGTTCCGGTATGGAATGGGATAATTACAAGGATAATCTTTACGGATTGTACATTACGAGGAAAACACAAAAGCCCCTGATAAAATCTTTTGTATTGGAATATTTTTACACCAAAAACCAGAGTGGAAGTACCCACCTGGTGCAAAAACCCGATGGACTTTTGCACGGACGGGGTTTGGATGATTACTTTAACCATGGTATTTACCGCTCGGGTGTAACCTACCGGCAAATGGCAATGGTTAGTCCGCTCTTTGGGCCTGTAATCGATAGCGAAGGCGAATCTCTTGGTTTTGAGAACACCCGCCTCTCCGGTTTTCATGTAGGAGCCACAGGCTTTTTTTCAGAGACCTTGCGCTGGAAAGGTATGATGACTTATTCCAACAACTTTGGGAAATACAAAAGCGGAGGTGATTCGTATCAGCCTTCAAGAAAACAAGGCATGTCGTTACTCGAACTAAACTGGCTGCCCAAAAACAAAGCATTTGACTTTGGCGCCTCAGTGGCTGCCGACCACGGGAGTTTATGGGACCAGGGAAAATCAACTACCCGTTTGGGCGCTATGTTAGTCGTTAGGTGGCACATTCTGAAATAACGAACCAAGAGATTGTCTCAAAATATCAGGCTTTATTTCCAAATGCAGGTACGGCACAAATCGCTGTTCTATTTTACGCATAACTTCTATCTTTACACGTAAAACAGTAAGTTTAACAGTCTGCCAGAAATATAACCATTAATAAGCATATGAAGCACCTGATTTCGGTACCGCCAAGAGTAGTTTCCCATTTTCATTCAATTGCAGAACTAAGTCATGACGACTGGTTTGTTTCCTCCGATCCTGAAAATAAAAAAGTAGGTTCGGGCGGTGGGACTGCTCACATTCTTAGCGAACAGTTTCGAAACGAAAATGGAAGCAATTTTAACGAATGGCTTGCCGGAGAAAAACGGGTGATCATACATGCAGGAGGCCAGAGCCGCCGCCTTCCGGCATACGCATCTATCGGGAAAAGCCTGCTCCCCATGCCGGTGTTTCGCTGGTCGCGCGGACAACATTTAAACCAGCGGCTGGTACATCTCCAAACACCTCTTTTTGAGCGTTTGCTGGAGAGAGCCCCTGCCCGTCTCAACACATTAATTGCCAGCGGCGACACACTCATATTCGGCGGGCAACAACTTCCCAACATACCCGAAGCTGATGTTGTTTGCATCGGTCTGTGGCTCGAACCCGAAAAAGCAACCAACCACGGCGTATTTTTTGCCCGGCACGAAACGCCCAATCAGTTGGAATTTATGCTGCAAAAGCCGTCAATCGGTAAAATACGCGAGCTGGTACATAATTATTATTTTCTGATGGACATTGGAATATGGTTGCTGAGTGACAAAGCCATCGGTATTCTGATGAAAAACTGTGGCTGGGATGGTCAGCAATACAAAAACGGGGTTCCGGACTTTTACGATCTTTACAGTCAGTTTGGAACTGCTTTGGGAAATAAACCATCTTCTGCCAACAGCGAAATCAATCAATTAAACGTAGCGTTGGTAAACCTTGAAAACGGAAAATTTCACCACCTGGGAAACAGCTCAGAACTGGTGAGCAGCAACCTGGCCATTCAAAACCGAACCAATGATCAGCGCGAAATCTGGCATCGGAAAATCAAGCCACATCCTTCTATTTTTGTATTGAATGCTCAAATAACCAATCAGTTCTCCTCTTCCAACCAGAATATCTGGATTGAAAATGCCCGTATTCCCGACAGCTGGAAGATGACACAAAACCATGTTTTAACGGGGATTCCGGAAAATAACTGGGAAGTGAAGCTGGAAAACGGAAATTGTTTGGATATTTTTCCGCTTAATAAAGAAAAAACAGGCATCAGGAATTATGGTTATGCGGATGCGTTTCGGGGGAAATGGAGCAATCCGGAAACCATGTTTATGAATCAGCCGCTTGTTGAATGGTTACAAAAAAGAGAGCTCCTTGAAGCGCTTAAACACCTTGATCCGGATATTGACATTTTTGATTTACCGCTATTTCCTGTATTGGAGACCGAAATAATAACAACAGAATTCTTGCACTGGCTGTTACACAAAGAGCCAATTCAAAATAATGTTTTCTCCGAATTATGGATAAATTCCCAGCGATACAGTTCGAACGAAATATCAGAAATTTACAACATTGAACAGGCAGAAAAAGCACGTACAAAAAACCGGATTCAAAACTATTCGACACTGGCCCGCAACAGCCAACATTCGGTATTTTACCAGCTCGACCTGAAAAGAACCGCCCAACGTTTTGTTGACTACGGGCTGGATTTGCCGGTAGAATCCGATCGGGGCCTGAAAGACTGGCTTCCGATACACGACCGGATGTTTCGATCGCAATTCGAACGTTTGAAGGGAACCAACGGGCAACAGCATGAAAAAGAAGCCTTCAGCTATCTACAAAAGAAAGTGATCGATATTTACCACGAAAACACCGTAAACCCAACCATCCAGTTGCTTCCCGACCAAATTGCGTGGGGCCGTAGCCCGGTGCGGCTTGACCTTGCCGGAGGTTGGACCGACACACCTCCCTACTGTTATTTATACGGAGGAAAAGTGGTTAATGTAGCGGTTGAATTAAATGGACAGCCTCCACTTCACTGCTACATAAAAGGAACGCAGAAGAAAGAGATTGTGCTTCGTTCGATCGACCTTGGTGCAACTGAAACCATAAAATCGTTTGATGATATTCGCTCTTACGAGAATATACAATCGGCATTTTCCATTCCCAAAGCGGCATTGGCGCTAAGCGGCTTTCTTCCCGAGTTTTGCTCCAGAAAATTTCATACGCTGGAAAGCCAGTTGGAAAGCATTGGCGGAGGAATTGAACTTACCATCCTCTCGGCTGTGCCCAAAGGATCGGGGCTGGGAACAAGCTCTATTTTGGCAGCTACTGTTTTGGGAACCCTCTCGGAAGTATGTTGTTTAAAATGGGACAAAACTGAAATCGGCAAACGAACCATGGCGTTGGAACAACTGCTTACCACGGGTGGTGGCTGGCAGGATCAGTTTGGAGGACTCCTGGAGGGCATAAAGTTATTGGAAACGACTCCCGGAAGATTACAGGACCCGGGTGTAAAATGGCTTCCGGAATCGCTGTTTACTTCGCCTGAAAATAAAAACCGGTTATTGCTGTATTATACCGGAATCACACGGGTAGCTAAAAATATTCTTGGAGAGATTGTGCGCGGTATGTTCCTGAATTCACACGAACATCTCACCATTCTGGAAGAGATCAGAAATCATGCAGAAAACACATACGATGTGATGCTGCAAAAAAATATGGATCAGTTTGCCCGTATGCTGGATTACAGCTGGACCCTGAACCAGCGGCTGGATGCGGGAACAAACACACCCGAAGTCCGGCAATTAATTGACAGGGTTAAACCGTTTATCGACGGCCAGAAATTACTGGGAGCCGGTGGCGGTGGCTTTATGTTTATGCTGGCAAAAGATGCAGATACGGCTGTTAAGGTAAAGAATTCACTAAGCGTCAACCCGGTTAACCCCAGAGGGCGTTTTGTTGATTTTGAAGTTTCAAAAAGCGGATTTCAGGTTACCAAAAGTTAGTTGGGAAAAGTACAAAGACACGATATGAAGTAAGCATTCGCTAAACCCCGTCTATTTTTCCTGCCAATGAGTCATTAAGTTTGCTGTGAACCAAAAATGAAACAGAGATGCTCAATGCTCAAAAATTCCTGTCGATTTATCATGATTA
>JBKEDN010000288.1:0-3522 GCA_047975435.1 Draconibacterium sp.
AACTGTTTGTCCCTGTTGCTTTGTATCTTGTCCTCATTGTATAAGAATATGCTCCTAAGATACTATTTACTATTATAATAGGCTGATTGGTAGATTTTTAATTTTTAGAGGTTTCCTTAAAGTTTTTCCACGGTAAAGGCGGTTCAATCAGTCGTGGCGCGGGACCAATCCACTGGTTTCTGAGAAGTTTGCCCAACGGAACACTTTCAGGAAAAATAAAAATGACGGAGCAAGGCGAAACCATCGAAAAAAAATATGCCAACAAAATAAATGCAGCTTACAACCTTGAATTGATGGTGTCGGGGGCAACGCTCAATACCTTACTTCACAAACAGTCGGCAAGCGGAAACCTACATGCCGCAGAAATTGTAGAATACCTGGGCCGCGAAAGTAAAAAGATTTATACCGACCTGCTGCACAATGGACATTTTCTGGAGTTTTTCCGCCAGGCCACTCCCATTGATGTAATTGAGCAAAGCAAGATCGGCTCGCGCCCTTCCAGACGAACCGGAAGGCAAACTTTTGAAGATCTGCGTGCCATTCCGTGGGTGTTTAGCTGGGGACAATCGCGTTTTCATATTACCAGCTGGTATGGCGTGGGTTCCACACTCGAAAAATTAAAAACAGAACATCCTGATAAGTTTAAGACATTAAAAGAACTCGCCCGCGAAAGCCAGTTTGTGCGTTATGTACTCACCAACATCGATACCAGCCTGGCAAGCACCGACGAAGAAATTATGTCGCTATATGCCGGTTTGGTAGTAAAAGATGACGTTCGCAATTCCATCCTGCCTCTTATTTTAAGCGAGTTGAAAAAAACCCGTTTGCTGATGGAAGAACTGTTAAAACGCCCCATGGAAAACCGGCGGAAAAATCATTTTTATTCTACCGCTTTGCGTGCCGAAGCACTTGATATTCTTCATCGAAATCAAATTACAAACCTGAAAAGATGGAGAGGAATGGAAACAGCGTCGGATGCTGAAAAAGAAACAACTTTAAACGAATTACTGATATCCGTTAATGCCATTTCGAATGCAATGGGAACAACAGGATAAGTTTTGAAGTATATTTGCGGCTTTAAAAACATCAACCGGTAAACTCAATTTCCAATGTCAGTAAAAAACTTGTTTTTCATAGATTTTACAGTCTGTTTGTTTGCAATTGGTTCTTGTCAACCTGCTTCCAACAAGCAAAAAAAGTCCACCGTTTCGGTTCAACAGGAAAAAGTCTTTCACTATACTTCCGATGATGGAAAGTGGCGCTTTCTTATGCGCTTCAACCCTGAAATTGAAAATGGAATTATTCTTACCGATCAGAAGCGGGACACAACTTATTATCTGCAACGGGTAATTGCGGCAAGTGGCGTACGCTATGCCGATTCTGCGAATCATGTATTCTGGACAAAGGGACAGACATTTATGTGGATGAAAAACAATGAGCTGATTACTTCAGGCAAAATTATCCCGGAAGAACAAACTCCGGAACGTTGATCTACGCCCGAGAAAACTCCGATTCTAAAAACGATAAAGCAAGCGATTAATTATTCTGAGATTACTCTGCCAAACCAGCTCTAAAATATTGTGTATATTTAGCTTATGTTATTTATTCGATTTTACCTGGTTGTGTTAGTGAGCTTTGGAATAGGCAACGAACTTGCTTTTGCCGACAACGGTGCCAAAGTGGGCATCTGGAAGCGTTTTGAAATAGTAATTGAGAATTCATCGTGGCAGGGAAATCCTTTTGACCTTATACTCGAAGCTACTTTCACCAGTCCTTCAGGAAGAAACCTAAAGCACTTTGGTTTTTATGCCGGCAAAAACAGCTGGAAAATTTACTTTATGCCCGATGAAAAAGGAAAGTGGTCGTTTAAAACGTATTCAGAAGATCCGGATTTGGATGGAAAATCAGGAAAATTCAGCTGTGTAAAGTCGAAACTCGATGCACAATTGGTTGCAGATGGAAAACAATGGCGGCTAAAAGATGGAAAAGGCGACTTCCCTGTTATCTGGAGCCCTCCGTATCCGGACGGAACTCACTGGGGATTCCGTGCCAATAGCATTTCCGACCCTAAAATTATGGACGCACTTGTATTTGCTGAAGAAGTTGTTGAGGCACGTTTGCTGGCAATAGGCGATCTAGTTGTTGCCCCTATCGACTGGGCAAAAGACTGGCCGCAAAGCGCCGTTCCTTATGTGGAGGGGAAAGAAGGGGAAGAATTTTATTTGCCTTTTTGGGATAATCTGAACGAACGAATGGATGCTGCGCGTGACCGCAACATGGGAGCCTACATTATGCTGTACAGCGACGATGCACTAACACCCGATAATTTTGGAATAACACCCCGTTCCGGGAAAGAATTACGGCTGTTTCGTTATGTTATTGCGCGTCTTGCCTGTTATCCCCTTATTTTATGGGATACCGGAATAGACATCAGTGAGTATCGAAATAACGAATGGATAAACTGGTTCACATCCTGGTTTTACACACACGATGCCTGGCATCATTCGGTAAGCAGCAGATCGGGAGGAGGAAGTGGCGGAATAATGCCCGATAAAGGAACTTACTACAGTGTTGGCGGGGCATATCTTCCCAGTCGTTCAGATTTTCTGAAATACCGTAACGAAACAGAAGTGCCCATAGCTCATACCGATCACTGGCGCCCGTTTATCAGCCGCGGAAACTGGGATATCAAAAAACTAAGACTTGCTACATGGCGGTGCGGGTTAACCGGAGCACAGGCACTGTTTCCCGATTTTAACCAGGGAGTTATTCAATTTGATATGGTACAACAGGGAGCACAGCAGATTGGTTTTGCCAGTCATTTCTTTAAAACTGAACTTCGTTTCGACTTGCTGAACTTACTCCCGCACGACGAAATGCTTCGCTCGGGAGATAATGTTATTCTCGCTGCCAATCCGGGGAATGAGTATGTGGTTTACGACGAGGATGGAGGAAGTTTTAGCATTGACTTATCAAACGCTCATCAAACGTTTACGGCAGAGTGGTACAATCCGCTCAACGGAGAAATTACCCCGATCGGCAGAATAAAAAGTGGCACAGTACGGTCTTTTGATACACCAACAACAGGATTCGACTGGGTACTGCATATTTTCCGGTAAAGCAATTACTTTTCTAATCATGTTCAAAGTCAACTAATTCTGTTACAAAAATCAATTCTCTAAACATGCTTTATTTATTTAACTTTAGGATCGTCTAAAAGAACACCATGCAAAGCATTTCTTACACGCTGATTGCCAGCCACTTTACACATATAACTAAAATATTTTTATACCGTTTAAGGGTTCAACATAAACCAAAGGCTTCGACGCCACAATTTCGCCTTCTTCCCGAAACTTATAACCGTTTAGCCGATAAGTAATTAGTTAATTACCATGAATTCAGCGTAAGCATTCGCTAAACCCCGTCTATTTTTCCTGCCAATGAGTCATTAAGTTTGCTGTGAACCAAAAATGAAACAGAGATGCTCAATGCTCAAAAATTCCTGTCGATTTATCATGATTA
>JBKEDN010000024.1:0-6318 GCA_047975435.1 Draconibacterium sp.
AAACTGTTTGTCCCTGTTGCTTTGTATCTTGTCCTCATTGTATAAGAATATGCTCCTAAGATACTATTTACTATTATAATAGGCTGATTGGTAGATTTTTAATTTTTAGAGGTTTCCTGAATAAATCCGATAATTGGTAATACCGGCAAACGAGCCCACCCATTCCCAACTGCCATGAATACTAAGTGCATTGTCCTTCTTGTCCTTTCTAAAATTTCCAACTTTTACTACGCCAACAAAAAGCGGTAAAAGCAAAAATAAAACGGAGGTTTTTAATATACCTGAATTCATTTTTGATGGGTTTTATAATAATAAGCGTCCTACTAATAGATTCGGATTTTGGCCAAAAGGTTGCGTCGGGTTAACTTCTTTTTTTGAGAGCATAAATTCAAATTCCTGATTTTATGCAACTATTTTTTTTTAGATACTGCCCGGTTAAATCTTTAATTTGAAAAAAACTCCCTGCCTCTCTCCTTCTTTATGCATACACAAATATTTTGAATAATCTTCTATGGCTACACAGAGAAGCGGCGCAATGCTATTCACATTTTCAATGCTGCGACTTGATTGCGCCTTACCCAATACTAATCTTTATCCCAGGCTGACTTGCTTCAGGTTCCCGAAAGTCGTTTGCCTCAGTTAATATTTCTGTGGAGTACTTATTCTCAAGCGTAAATTTTAGCCGCTCTAAAAAGGATCACCTGAAGAATTCGGTGGACAAATTTATAACTTAACTAATATCCTTTATCTGCCGACGGCCTTCATCTTTGTCTCGAAGCAAAGACGAATCCGGCTGATAAGCCAAAAGTTCGTGGCTTTATTAGGTGCTGACAACTTCTGGCGTAAGATTCCCCTTTTTACTTCTCCACTACTTTTCAAACTGATCCAGTCGTTTGCCCCGGGCTGCTACCTGACGTCCATTCAGGAGTACCTATTAAAAAAAAAAGCCCGGCAAGTAAACTCACCGGGCTTAAGCAGTATTTCGTTTTCTTTATTTAGTCTGTAACTAAAATTTTAATATTACGGAACCAAACATCGTTACCGTGGTCTTGTAAAGCAACAACACCTGATTTTGCAATGTTTGCCCAGTCAGGGTTTAACCCCGGAAATTTTGAATCAGCTACCATTTTCTTCCATGCGTCAGTCCACAAGTGGTACTCTACCACTGTTTTACCATTCTGACGATGCCAAACACTTCCCTGGTAAACTTCAATTTCAATTTCATTCCATTCGCCAACAGGTTTTGCATTCTGAGGTACTGCAGGAATCAGGTCATATAACGACCCTGCCTGGCGGTTACCATCTTTTCCTGCACGTGCATCAGGATGTCTTTCATTGTCAAGCACCTGCATTTCAGGAGCAGTATAATAAATAGCAGGCCATTTTGAGTTGTCTTTACCAAGGTAAAAAATTCCCGAGTTTCCTCCGGGAGAAATTTTCCATTCCATTTTTAAACGGAAGTTTGAAAATTCTTTTGTAGTAACAATATCACCACCATCTCTGCCACCGGCTTCTCCTTGTCCGGATCCTTTACAGTGCAGCGTTCCGTCAACTACCTCCCAACCAGTCGGGAAATGATCTTTATTGTATCCTTTCCATCCATTGGTGGTTTTACCGTCAAATAATAATACCCAGCCCTCTTGTTTTTCTTTTTTGGTAAGTTGGTTTAACCCGGCTGAGCCGCCTGTTTTTGAACTTTTACACGAAAGTGTAAAAACAAATGAAACTGCCAGTAAATAGGCAAAAATTCTCTTCATTGGATAATAATTTAATTGGTTAAAGATTAAAATTTCTTTTCTCACATTTCTCTGTAACTCCGCAAAAATATCAAAAACTACGCTTGTCTGTGAGGAAAAGCTAAATTTTAATCAATTTGCGATTTAAAGATATCAGTTCTGTTATTTTCTAAACATCTTTTGTAAATTCGAGTATTATATGAAAATATCCATCATAAAAATTCATTATGAGTAATTCGAAAAAGCCAAAAAAAATCGGCATTCTGACTGCCGGAGGAGATTGCCCCGGACTGAATGCTGCCATTCGAGGTGTGGGAAAAACAGCTATTGTTGAATATGGCATGGAAGTGCTCGGATTCAACGCCGGTTACACAGGACTCATCAATAGCGATTATATAGAATTAAAAGAATCAAAACTTTCAGGTATCCTAACCCTGGGAGGAACCATACTTGGCACTTCGCGCGAAAAACCATATAAATTGGTAAAAGACGATAACGGGGAAAATGACAAACCCGAAAAAATTATCGAAACATATGATAAACTCGGACTCGACTGTGTGGTGTGTATAGGTGGAAACGGAACGATGAAAACAGCCAACCTGCTTTCGAAAGAAGGCCTGAACGTAATTGGTATCCCCAAAACAATTGACAACGACGTTTGGGGCACCGATGTTACTTTTGGTTTTGATTCGGCAGTGCAAATTGCAACAGATGCCATCGACCGCTTACATACAACAGCCAACTCGCACCAGCGTGTGATGATTATTGAAATTATGGGGCATCATGCCGGCTGGCTGGCCTTGTACTCAGGAGTCGCCGGAGGAGGCGACATTATTTTGTTACCTGAACTTGAATACAATGTACGCTCGGTTTGTAAAAAAATTGAAAGCCGCTACGAAGACAATAAACCCTACTCGATTGTAGTGGTTGCCGAAGGAATCGAACACCCAAAAAACCAGTCAGCTGCGTCGTATATTGCAGAATCGATACAAACTTATACAGGTATTGAAACCCGCGAAACGGTGTTAGGCTATATACAAAGAGGAGGCTCGCCAACACCAATGGACAGGATTTTGGCTACCCGTTATGGTGCGTTTGCCACCCAATGCATTGCCGAAGGGAATTTCGGAACAATGGTAGCCGTTAAAGACAACGACTTAACAACGGTTCCGCTGGAAGAAGTCGGGGGAAAACTGAGATTGGTTGAAAAAGACTTTCCTCTCATTTCCAAAGCCCGCAAAATGGGTGTTTCTTTTGGCGATGAATATTTGTAGAAATGTAATTTTGGAATAGAAATAGTACAGACAAACGTTCTCCGAAAACCGGGGAACGTTTTTTATAGCGGTAAGTGCACCACTTTTTTGGTTTCAAAAAATGCTTCAGAAAAATATTCTGACAAATCCTGGACAAACACCCTTTTGCGAAATGGCTTAAGCTCCTCTGTCAAGTCGCCACCTTTCAGATAAATAATTCCGTTTGGAAGCGCATTCATTTGCTTTTTAGAAATATTCTTTTGTACCCACGGCACAAACTCTGGTAATTGGGTAACTGCACGGCTAACCACAAAATCATATTTTTCGGTTAATTGTTCGGCACGTATTTGTTCAGCCCGCACGTTCTTTATCCCTAACCCTTCGACAACCTTATTTACCACTTTTATTTTTTTGCCAATCGAATCAACCAAATGGAAATGTGCTTCGGGAAACAGAATGGCCAGCGGAATACCGGGAAATCCACCTCCTGTACCAACATCCAGTACCTTTGTACCTTTGTTAAACCTGATAAGTTTTGCGATGCCAAGCGAATGCAAAACATGACGTTCGTAAAATTCCGAAAAATCTTTTCTTGAAATCACATTTATCTGTGCATTCCATTCGGCGTACAAAGGTTCCAATTGCCGGAAAAGAGTTATCTGCTGATCGCTTAATCCGGGAAAGTATTTTAAAATCGTATCCATAAATTTTAATAACGTTGCCCAATTTCGGTGCTTTCTATCATTTTAAAAAGCATTTCACGGGCTCTGAATAACTGGGCTTTTACCGTTCCCAGCGGCAAAACTAATTCTTTTGCAATTTCTTCGTACGAATACTCTTTAAAATAACGCAACTCAACCAGTACTTGATAACGTGGCTTTAATTTTCGTACCACATTTCTTAGCAAAATGGCTTTCTGCTGCCGGATTAAACGCTCTTCGGGATTGGGTTCTTTCGATTTTAACTTGAGTGGTTCGCTGTTTTCGTTTTGCTCTTTGTTCTCGATCGAAACCTGCACTCCTTTCTTTTTCCGAAGAAAATCAATACAGTTATTCGAAGCTATTTTGAACAACCAGGTGCTAAACGCATAAGTCGGAGAATATTGATGAAGGCTCTTAAATGCTTTTCCAAAAGCTTCCAGGGTAAGGTCTTCTGCATCGCTTCGGTTATTCACCATTTTAAGGAGCATAAAATAAATAGCGTCTTTGTAGCGGTTTAAAAGACGGGCAAAAGCTTTTTCATCACCTGTTAAAGCAATTTTGACCAGTTCGTAGTCCTGACGCGCTTTTTCTGATAATATTACACTTTTATCCTCCATTTGCTTCGACGCGAAGATTGGTTAAAATACCATTTGTAAACCATTTTAAAATAAGGCATTAACCAGGTGTACACTAACGAAGATATGAATATTTTACGTTCCCTCAAACGGTTTAAGGTGATTTTAAGAACCACAAAATGCAGCAGAATTTTTACTCCGGCAAGAATGGTTAATGGCAACCAGAGATTAAAATAAAAAATGAACACAACGGCCAGCAAGGGAGTATAAAGCACATTTGTGAAAGTATCGAAGCCCAGCAGTGTCCTTTTCCACGACGGTAAATATTTTTCGATCCGAAAACTCCGGTTGAGTAAATTATAAAAATCATCGCGGTTGGTCTGAATATCTTTGGTAATTCGGGCGTGCTCGTTAAAAAGCAAAACGGTGCTTTTTTTCGTAATAAACTGGTTAATGATTAACTCCAGGTTGGCATAAGCCTCTTTCGTTTTCTGTCCATAACCACCCAGTTTAAAATATTCTTCTTTCCGAAAAGCCACGTTGTCCTCAAAATACACAAAAGGAATTCCGTTGGCGATATACCCAAAACTCCGCATCTGTTGCAAAAAGCTTTCGATGCGGCACAGCAAATTGAATATTCCGGGCTTAATCCCGATCCCCGAATAACCCAGCATTACATTTCGGTTGTCGGTGGTTGTATTTGATGCAAAAGCATTGATCCAGTCTTTACCCACCTCAACAGTTTCAATAGGCACAGGAAGTACCCAGTCGTTTTGTGCTGCTTTCAATGCAATATTCTGTGCCAGCTTTACTGAAAAACGTGTTTCTTCGTTTAACGACGAAAACCGAAAATTCGGATATTGTTTAAAACTCCCCAAAACAGTATAGGTATTGTCCAGCGAATAATCATCTACCACAACAACATCGTAAACCACATCTTTAATAGTAAGCAACTGTGGTAACAACCTGCGGAGATTATCTTCTTCGTTCCGAACGGTGAGAAAAACAGTAATTGCCTGCCGGGGTTTCTGATTAACAATTACTTCTTTGTGGCTGCGAAAAACCGCCCGCCCGAAGAAGAACAGCAGGTAGTACAGTCTGTAAAGAAAAACAAATACAAAAATACCAAGAACGCACCAGTCTGCAACGGACAGTTCGCTCAGGCTTTCCAGGATGGTTTGCTTCATGCAGAAGATTAATTCGGTAAATTAAAATCGTTGCCAAGGCAAATGTGGGAATTTAAAAATAATCGGCTCAGAAAAGCATCAACTATTTATTTACATCAATTAGTTTTTATTAACAAGGCGGTGCTTTGTGAGTTCCGATGAATTAAAGTTAAATATCTATATTTGCCCATCAATTTAAAGCGCATGAACTTTCATTTGGAGAAAACTGCTGATAACTCGCGGGCCAGGGCCGGAGTAGTTACAACCGGCCACGGAAAAATCGAAACCCCGATTTTTATGCCGGTCGGAACTGCCGGATCTGTGAAAGGGATTCATACGCGCGACATCCGCGATGATATAAAAGCTGAAATTATCCTCGGAAACACCTATCATTTGTATCTACGCCCGGGAATTGATGTGATTGAAAAAGCAGGAGGTTTACACAAATTTAACCGCTGGGACCGCCCTATTTTAACCGACAGTGGAGGGTTTCAGGTTTTTTCGCTGGGAGATCTTCGGAAATTAACAGAAGAAGGTGCACGTTTCCAGTCGCACATTGATGGTTCGTACCACCAGTTTACTCCTGAAAATGTGATGGATATCCAGCGTTCCATCGGTGCTGATATTATGATGGCATTTGATGAGTGCACTCCCGGTGATGCAGACTTCGATTACGCAAAAAAATCGCTGGAACTGACTCAACGCTGGCTAGACCGCTGCTTTAAACAATTTAACAGCACCCAACCAAAATACGGTTATTCTCAATCGCTTTTCCCAATTGTACAGGGAGCAACCTATGCCGATTTACGCCGCCGGGCAGTAGAACATGTAAAAACTTTTGATGCTGATGGATATGCCATCGGAGGTTTGTCGGTAGGCGAAACCGA
>JBKEDN010000025.1:0-9836 GCA_047975435.1 Draconibacterium sp.
AAACTGTTTGTCCCTGTTGCTTTGTATCTTGTCCTCATTGTATAAGAATATGCTCCTAAGATACTATTTACTATTATAATAGGCTGATTGGTAGATTTTTAATTTTTAGAGGTTTCCTGAAAAGAAATAGCTTGCCGGGTTATTTTTTCTCCGCAAGTTTTGAATATTTTTTGATGTAAGCCTGATGCATGGCCCAGGCCGATAACTTGCTGATACTTTTGGCTCCACCCAGAAACTCTGCTTCAATAAAAACTTTGCAGGCTTTTTCGAGTACCTCGCATACCGCAAAAGCTTCGTCCAGCGTATTACCTGCACAAACGGCTCCGTGGTTGGCCATTAATACGGCATTTCGGCCACGCATAGCTTTTACCGTGTTGCGAACCAGTTTGTTGGTAGAAGAAAGTGCGTATTTGGCAACGCGTACCGACGGACCCACAATTTGAGCCAGGTCGTCCAGGATGGGAGGCACTTCTCGACGGGCAGCGGCGCAGGTCGATGCATTCATCTGGTGCGTGTGAATAATCGCCCGGAATTCAGGACGGTCCACATAAATACCCGAGTGCAATTTAAATTCAGATGAAGGCTTTCCACTGTTTTTATCAAATTTATTGCTGCGGATGTTGATCAAAACCATGTCTTCGGGCCGGGTATCTTCGTAATATTTTCCGCTGGGGGTAACCAGCATTTCATCATCGTTTACCCGGATACTGATGTTTCCCCAGGTGCGGGAAACCAGGCCCAGCTCTACCAGCTTCAGCCCGGCTCTTACCAGCGCTTCTCTTTCTTTTTTATAGTTTAACCCGCTCATTTATATTTCCGTATTTTGAATGGTTTTTTTGCGCAATTCTTTCAGCTTTTATTCTGAATCCGGTTTCATCTGAAAATGATTTCTATCTTTAGAAACGTAAAAGTAAACATCAGTATTGAATTGTGGGAAGAAGAGCGAAATTTCTTTCGGACCGGATGCTGAACTAAACCAAAACAAACCGTATTATGAACCATTCTAAAATATTTTATTTCTCGATTGTAGTAGCGCTGGCAGGCTTTCTGTTTGGATTCGATACTGTTGTTATTTCCGGTGCCGACCAGCAATTACAGGAACTTTGGCAAAGTTCCGATTTATTTCACGGACTGGTTGTAATGTCCACCGCATTGTGGGGAACGGTTGTAGGCGCAATTTTCGGGTCGATACCTACCAATCGTCTGGGGCGAAAACGTACATTGATAAGTATTGGAGCTTTGTTTTTTATTTCGGCGCTTGGTTCGGCGCTGGCATCCGATCCGTATGTATTTGCCCTGCTTCGTTTTATCGGTGGTTTGGGGATTGGTGTTTCAACCGTTGTTGCACCTTCTTATGTATCTGAAATTGCGCCTCCCGGGCAACGCGGAAAACTGGTGGCTTTGTATCAGTTCAACATTGTTTTTGGTATTCTGATGGCTTATGTTTCAAATTATTTACTGCGCGACATGGGCGAAAACGCCTGGCGCTGGATGTTGGGTGTGGAAGCCATTCCTGCACTTATTTATTCGATGCTGGTGTTGAGGGTGCCTGAAAGTCCGCGCTGGTTACTCGAATACAGGAACGATAAAAACAAAGCCATTGAAATTCTCCGGAGTATTGCTCCTGATACGGATATTGAAAAGGAATTGGCTGAGATAGAAACGGAAAAATCGCAGGAAGTGGCACTGGAAAATATCTATATGAAGAAGTTCAGGGTGCCGTTGATGTTAGCGTTTTTTATAGCCTTTTTTAATCAGCTCTCGGGAATTAATGCGTTTTTGTACTATGCACCGCGGATTTTTGAGTTGGCCGGGTTGGAAAAATCTGCTTCATTTCTTAGTTCGATCGGTATTGGTGTTATCAACCTTACTTTTACTTTGATCGGAATTTCGATGATCGATAAATACGGGCGAAAAACCCTAATGTACATCTGCTCTTTTGGGTACATCGTTTCTTTGTCGCTGGTTGCCCTGGCTTTTGCCTTAAAATGGGGAGGTATGCTGGTGCCTTTGTTTTTCTTTTTGTTTATAGCGGCTCATGCGGTAGGGCAGGGCGCTGTTATCTGGGTATTTATTTCCGAAATATTCCCGACAAAACTAAGGGCTTCGGGACAGGCGTTTGGAGCATCGGTACATTGGATACTGGCAGCTGCAATTCCGGCGCTGATCCCGTTTTTGTTCGGACAGATTGGCCCGGCACTGGTTTACGCATTTTTCGGTATAATGATGGTGTGGCAACTGCTTTGGGTGATCTTTAAAATGCCTGAAACAAAAGGGCAGACTTTGGAAAATCTGGCAGCAAAATTATCAAAGTAAGCTTGTTAAAGAAGGTCGCCCCAGCGTTTTAGCAAATCTCTCCGGCAGCTGTCAGCAATGTTGGGATCGTCAATGGCACGCTTTACTCCCGGATCAAACTCAGATGCATAAATCCATTGGTAAACCTGCTGTATGGAAACAGAATTTTTTCGTTCCACGCATTTCAATTCCGCACCGGTGGTAACCTGTCCGCCTTCCAGCACACGCACATAAACACCCGAAAAACCTGAATCGACAAATTTGCGTACGATTTCCTTGTCGTGAAAACGGAAGTTGAGTTTGTAACAGGGCTGGCGCGGCTGGGTTGCCTGAACAATCACATCACCCATGCTAAATACATCACCAATATTTACCTCTGCTTCATGAAGTCCTTCCACTGTAAGGTTTTCACCAAACATTCCCCACGGCATTTCCAGTTTGGGATAAAGTTTACTCCAGTATTTGTAATGATCGGCAGAATAAAGGTAACAAGCTTTGTCGGGGCCACCGTGGTACCGTCGGTCTATTACATGGTCGTTCTCCACATCTTCAGCACCCAAAAAAATACCTTCTTTTACAGAAAACTTAAAGATTCCGGTGGTTACTTCTTTCCCGTTGAAAGGCAATGTTCGGGGTTCGCCCGTATTGGTGGAAATTATTTTCATACTTTCTTAAACAATATTTCTTTCCTTTTTAATATTCTCGTAGGCCTGATTTACTTTCTGGAACTTTTCTTTAGCGGCATTCTGAATGTCTTCACCGAGTGTACTCACTTTATCGGGGTGAAATTTCATGGCCATTCGGCGGTAAGCTTTTTTTACTTCGTCGTTGGTGGCACTTTTTTCGATTTCCAGTATCGTGTAATCAGAATCGGTGTTGGGAACAAACATCGCCTGAATCGATTCATAATCATTTCGTTGAATCCCCATCATATTGCAAATCTGATTGATCAGCTGGGATTCCCGCGGGTCGATTTGTCCGTCGGCCTGTGCAATTCCAAACAGAAAATGTACCAGTTGCAGGCGTGCCGAGTAATTCATATTTGCCTGAATTTGTCGGCATACTTCATTTACCGGAATGGTTTGCTGCAATAAATCGCGTAACATTTTTGTAGCTTCCTGTGCCGAATCTTCCCCAAAATTATGGACAAGAAATTTTTTCACATAGTCGAGTTCCGATTTCAGGACTTTTCCGTCGGCTTTCATTACGGCTGCTACCAAAACCAGCAGGCTCATTACATATCCTCCGGTGGTAGTGCGCGAAGAATATCCACCCGTTCCACGTTTTACGGCTTCTTGCCCTCCATCGAACATAGAACCCACTACAAACCTAAAAATTGCACCGATCGGACCTCCCGCGAATGCTCCCAGTCCGGCTCCAATCCATTTACCAAATTTTGCCATATTCTCTTAACTGTTTGTCAATGTTAATAATTTGCGGAAGAATCAACTCCCGGTTGTCGTTTTTTATTTCAATATCGGCAAGCTTTCTTTTCTTGTTATCGCTCCACTGTTTGTTTATCCTTTCAATTACCTGCCCGCGCGAAGACCCGTCGCGCATGCTTACCCTTTTTATCCGGTCTTCTTCAGGGGCAGTAACCAAAATGGTATAATCCATCATTTTGTAAAAGCCACTTTCAAAAAGAATGGCTGCTTCGTGAACCACATACGGAACATCCAGTGATTCTGACCATCTCAAAAATTCGGCACGTACCGCAGGATGTACCAACGCATTTACTTTTGCCAGCTGAATTTCATCGTTAAAAATCTTTTCTGCCAGTTTTTTTCGGTCAACGCCATTGTTTTCGGTATAAATGCCGGGGCCGAAAAGGTCAATCAGTCCTTGCCGTATTGCCGCATCAGTATCAATCAGTTTTTTGGCTACAGGATCGGCTTCAAATACCGGGGCGCTCAGTTTCTCAAAAACTTTACAAATGGTTGATTTTCCGCTTCCTATCCCGCCGGTGATTCCTACTTTTAATGCCATAGTTTAATCGGTTTCGATGAGGTATTCCACTGAATCGGGTGTTAAACGGACCAGCTGGATAAAAGTTGATTTGCGTTCTATTTCTATCGGTAGATTTTGTGTGTTTTGTTTAATCGCGGCAAAGTCAACCACCGCGCTAAAGTCGTTGGCAGTTAATTCTTCAAATTCACTCAAACCCACCAAACAGGTAACTTTTACTTCCGAAGGAAAGAGTTTTACCTTCACACTGTCGGGGCGGTTGCGGATGATGATCGGAATTTTCAACTCCTTTTCAGTGAATTTCTCGATATCAATTTTTAAAGTAAGCTTGTCAGGAGAAACGGAGGTTCTTTTTGGGGCGATCACCTCTACATTTTTTTCAACCGAAGCATCCAGTTCATCAAAACTTTCGAGGCGGGTGGTAAGTGTCTTAATCGTATCGATCACCGATGAGGGGCCGGTTATTTTTACTTCCGAAGGAATTAATTTTACCGGATTTTGCAGGTTAAACTGGGTTTTAAATTTTACCTGAACATTGGCAGTCACAGGAACGGTTTTGGTTCGCAGGCTGTCTAAAATAATATTTAGTGTTTCCGGCTGTACTTCCAGAATCGATATCTCGTTGCTTACCTGTGCCTTAATTCTTCGCATTAAGCCCGATGACGGGACTTTGTAAACACCGTTTTCTGCTTGTAAATCTTTGGTGATCGTGGTCAGGTTCAGAATAATGGGAGAAAACGAAAGACTCAGTTTATAACGAAGCAGGGTAAAACCGTGTGCATCGATTTTCAAATCAAGTTTTGAGGGCGGCGTATTGGCCAGAAATTGTTTACTGGGCGGATTTACATATTTTACCGGATATGAAATTGTTGTTGAATAGTCTTTACTAAGTGCATTCAGAAACCAAAGCGAAGTTGAAATTATCAGACAGATCAGAAATACCACAACTCGCTTGTCGTTTCGCAGTTTTTCAATCTTTAAATATTCCGGCAGTTTATTAATGTTTTTCTTCATACAAGAGCGAAAACACAAATTTAACCAAATCTGGCAATTAGTGATTTTACTGGAAAAATTAATCTAGCAATTTAATACACCGGAAAATAAAAATACCTCTGTGGTGCCGCAGGTAAACAAGGTTTTGCGGGAACGGACAAAGGTATTTTGTTTATTTCTCAGATTTCGGGCGGTGTGCTTGATATCAGTGGTTGGTAGTTGCTGTCGTTGATTACGATGCTTTCGCCAACCGAAATGTCGCGGGCCGAAAAAAGCCCCAGCACACGTTTGCCATCACTTGATGTGAGGTTTCCGGGAACATTTGCCGGCGGTACACTAAACGGGCTTCCGGAGAAAGCCTGGTTCATTAACCCGACGTAAAAATCGTAAGTGGTTTCAGAAATCGACAATTGCTCTACCCGAACGGTGTCTCCTTTGTGAAATACCTTATCTTCTTCGTTATCTTCAAAATCGGTAAGTATTTCAAAATCATAAATATAATTGCCGTCAACCAGTTCGTCGCTGGCAAAAGCCAGGTATTCGCTTTCGTACAAGAGTTCGTTGTTGATGTAAATGTCCCATTTATAGTAATTCCCTTTGCCGGGTGTTTCCTGCGAGTTAATAAAAACAGCCAGAAATTCGTAGTCTCCCCGTGCCGAAAGATTGATTTTTGTTTCATCCAGTTTTTCCACCTGTTGCAGGTATTCGCTGGCGGTAATTACGGTTCCGTCGGGTGTTGTTATTGTAAGGTGATAAGTCCGTCCGGGAACTGCTTCGTAAACCGTATTCCCGGGTAATTTATAAACACCGGTATTCCCCTGTTCTTCAAGGAGAACGGTATTGGGTATGGTTTCGTTGTCAGAAATTTCCACAACCGCATTGTTCACTGCCGGATTTGTTTCAGCCTGATCTACCCGCAGCGTTTTTTCAATTTTCACATATACATTGTCGGCAGGTTTTGTATTGATGTAAGCTTCTACCGCAAACAGGTCAATGTCGGAATCGTTCAGGTCAACTTCAACAACATCTTCGCAAGCTGTAAGAAAGAAAACTGACAGAAGCGATAAAACGGCGGTTTTGAATAAATATATCTTTTTCATGTTCTTAAAATTTTACATTGTAGGTAATGGATGGAATAAGTGAACCAATGATGGACAAACGGACAAATTCAGTTTGTGTTGTATTATCCTCGTTGGGCCGCGGTGTAATTGAATAGGCATTTCGGCGGGCATAAACGTTGTAAACCGAAAAGTTGATGGATTGCTTAAAACGCCGGTGTTCGTTCTTTTTAAAGTCGTAGGTTGCCGACAAATCAAGCCGGTTGTAATCCGGTAAACGGTTGCTGTTTCGGGCCGAGTATTCAAATACCTGGTTTCCCTGAATGTAATATTTTGCCACGGGGTACGAAATGGGAGAGCCCGTTGAATATACAAAATTGGCTGCCAGATTCCAGCGTTTGTTTAACTCGTAATTGGCAACCACCGAAATGTCGTGGGTGCGGTCGTAATCCGAAGGGTAAGGGTTTCCGTTGTTGATGCCCTCAATTTTGCGTGTGGTTTTCGACCAGGTGTATCCAATCCAGCCGGTAAGTTGCCCTTTGCTTTTCTTTGCCAGTAATTCCAGTCCTTTAGATTCTCCCGTGCCGTGCAGTAGCTCGGTTTCAATGTTTTCATTCAGAAAAAGTTCGGCGCCTTCCCGGTAATCCAGCACATTCTGCATGTCTTTGTAATACACTTCCACCGAGGTTTCCCACATGTTGTTTTTGAAATTACGGAAATATCCCATCGACACCTGGTCAACAATCAGTGGTTTTATATAAGTACTGGTTGGCAGCCAAATATCGAGTGGCGACGGCGATTGTGTATTCGATATCAGGTGCAGGTTTTGCACCATCCGGTTGTACGCGGCTTTTACCGAACTGGCTCTGTCGAGTGTAAACTTCATGCCAACACGTGGTTCGAGGTGAACAAAGGCATCGCCTATTTTATCCCCTTTTTTGTATTGAATGGTTTCAAGCACTTCATCTTTGTCGGGTTCATCTGGGTTTTCGTAAATGTTTACTTCGCCTTCTCCCACTTGCTGAAAATGGCTTAACCGTACTCCGTACTGAACCGAGAAGCGTTCGGAGAATTGTTGTTCGTTAGAAAAATAAAATGCGTTTTCGTGTGTATTGTATTCGGTAAGCTCAATATCGTTAAACATCGAATTTTCACCGTTTGTTACCACTTTTCCGGGTTTGAAATTGTGAAAGATGGTATTCCCGCCAAATTTGAACGTGTTACGTGGATTCAAAAAGTAGGTGAAATCCAGTTTCAGGTTGTAATCGCGTATTTGCGACGACCAGTCGAAGTTATCGGCACTCTCTCCGGGAACACCTAAATTGTAGCGGTATTTCGAGTAAATTGTCGATACGTTCATAAAAAGCTTGTCGCCGTAAATATGGTTCCAGCGCAGTGTAGCGGTCGTATTTCCCCAGCGCATATAAATCGATTCGCCCAGTTCAAACACATCTTTTCCGTTGTAACCCGACAGGTAAATACGGTTTTTGTTGTTGATAATCAGGTTCGACTTTCCGTTGAGGTCATAAAAATACAAGGCGTTGTCTTTTAGCTCTTCCAGTCCAACTGCTTTTCCGAGCACATCGTAGTAAGTGCGGCGGCCGGCAACAAGAAAACTCCAGCGATCTTTAATAATCGGGCCCTCAACTGTAAGCCGGCTGGAAAGGTTGCCAATTCCTGCGTCGAACGCGAGCTGTTTGTTGTTTCCGTCTTTCTGGCGGATGTCGATTACCGACGAGGCTTTCCCTCCATACTCTGCCGGAATACCGCTTTTGTAAACCTGAATGTCTTTAATGGCGTTGGAATTAAACACCGAAAAGAAGCCCATGAGGTGCGAGGCGTTGTAAACCGGTGCTTCGTCGAGGATCATCAAATTCTCATCGGGGCCACCACCGCGCACGTACAAACCCGAGCTTGCTTCGCCTCCGCTTTGAATACCGGGTAACAACTGGATTGTACGGATTACATCTACTTCACCCATAAATGCCGGAAGTTTCTGGATGGTTTTTACGGGTAGGGTGGTCATCCCCATTTCAACGCGTTGTATGTTGGCATCCGCAGCTTCGCCCCGAATGGTTACTTCGTCAATTTCTTTGGAAGAGTCGGAAAGCGAGAAATCGCGTGTAATACTTTTGCCGGCTTCCAGTTTTTGCTCAATGGTTTGGTAACCGATAAAAGAAACACGTACCGTGTAAGTCCCTTTCGGAACAGTAAGCGAATAAAAACCGTAAGCATTGCTGGCTGTGCCTTGTTGTAACTCCTGAATATAAACAGTAGCGCCAATCAGCCCCTCGCCGTTAGATGCATCTTTTAGATAGCCGCTCAAGGTAACTTCCTGTGCCATGGTAAAGTAGGTACAAAGGACCATGAGTGTGAGGATCTTTAATTTTAACATGTGCAATAATTGTTTTCTGTTTTTGTTTTCTATGGACTGCTAATTTATGCCATATGTTTCATCCGGGTTGTGATTATCCGACAAACGGATGATATTTTTCGATAAACGAAGATAATTTGGATGTGGTATTTTGGTAGTACCGGTTTTTATTGAAAATTGTGGTAACAGATTAATGCGCATATTAGGGGTTATTATAGCTATCGGCAAAAAAAATCCCGTTGAATAACGGGATCTTCTATTTTTTAACATGTTTATCTTATTCTTTGATAAGTTTTACATTAATTGCATTTAATCCTTTTGGCCCTTGTTCCAGGTCAAAAGTAACTTCATCTCCTTCGCCAATCGTATCTTTCAGGCCTGAAGAATGTACAAAATAATCTTTGTCTGACTCTGCATCTTTAATAAAGCCAAATCGTTTTGCTTCATTAAAGAACTTTACTGTTCCTTTGTTCATCTGTATTATTTAAAATGTGAATTTTCTATTGGGCAGGTTCAATGTTTACGGCATTCAGGCCTCTGTTCCCTTTTGCCAATTCAAAAGTAATGGTGGCTCCTTCTGCAATATCTGGAAAAGCATCGGAGATGTGGAAGAAATATTTTTCGTTACTGGCCAGATCTTTAATAAATCCATAGCCTTTGTCGGTATTAAAATGCTCCACACGTCCCTTTAACGCTTCTTCTTCCTGGTCTTCTTTTTTGGGTGTGGAGATTGCAATGTCTTCCACTGAAATGGTTTGTTTTTTTTCTGGTTCGGGCATTTCTGTTGTAATCACCCCGTTTTCATCTACGTAAGCGATCATGTCGTCGAGCGACCCGCCACCACTGTTTGCCTTACGCTCTTCTTTGCGTTGCTGTTTTTCTTTCCTTTTTTGTGCACGTTTCTTTTCTAATTCTTTTTTATTAAATGAAATTGATGATCTACCCATTCAAATATATTTTTATGTTATGCTTTTAAATTTCCTCAATATAGTATTTAATTTGTTACCTCTCTACGATTTTAAATTTTGTATCACTAGTGTCCCATTAAAATCGGGACGTTATTAATAATTAAACAAATTTGGCTCATTAAGCCTAAATCGTTCTTTGTCATTTTGAAGTTTAGTTCTCTCGAAGAGGTTGCGAAGATGAGT
>JBKEDN010000026.1:0-12335 GCA_047975435.1 Draconibacterium sp.
TAAACTGTTTGTCCCTGTTGCTTTGTATCTTGTCCTCATTGTATAAGAATATGCTCCTAAGATACTATTTACTATTATAATAGGCTGATTGGTAGATTTTTAATTTTTAGAGGTTTCCTATATAAGGATGATTAATAAAAACTTTCCCGTTTTCCTGAACAGAACCACTGTTGTTGATTTCCTCAAGTACTTGGTCGTCAAAGTACTGAATAAGCATCCCAATTTTTCCTTCTTTATTAAATGCATAAAGATTATGAATCCGAAGTTCGAGATTTATCCCCGACTCCTGATGCGTTCCGGTTACCAGCAACCAATCCTGAACCCATATTCCCCCATCGGCATATTCAATCGCATCGGGATAGGCGGGGGTATCGTCTTTTATGCTCAGGTTTTCAATGTTGTCTTTCCACCAGGTAACGGTGTTTCCAAAGTCAGCTTTGGCAAGTTTCCGGTATTTCCCGTTTCTGATTAAGCCAATGCTGTCGGCAAAAAAGCTTTTGTATGTTTCAACATCACCGTTTACAAACGCTTTCCATACCAGTCGGGTTTTCTCAATGTCCGGATGTTCATTGTAAACCGTTCCGTTTTTCTTTTGAGCAAATGAGCTTGTACATAGCAGGGTTAAGATTACTAGAATTGTAAAACTCTTCATAGTGGTAATTTTAAATTAGAAAATAAATTTGCTACCGGTTTTATCAGGAATCCCGATGGGCGAGTATATTCAAGTTACAAAAAAGATGACAACAAAGGTTTTTAAGGATCTATTTTTGTGGACTTATCCTCAATGTGTTATGAATTATTTTGTGGCTTTTTTTAGCTGAAATGCTTAACAGTTCGTATTTCCCGCAAGTTTTTCGCTTCTTTTCATTTGTGTTGTTGATTCTGAAAATATGATACGTCTTGTTCAAAAAATTTATAAATGCCCATAAAATGGTCAAAATCAATGTTGAGAAACTGTTTTATTAATGTACTTTTTCTACTACTTTTAGTACGAACTAAATCAACGAAAAACATCATCAAATGACATCACAGGCAAGAAGAAATTTTATAAAAGCAAGTCTTGTGGCAGGTTCAGGAGCGCTTTTGGTTCCGAATTTTTTAACCGCAAGCGTTGGCCGTATATCCCAACCTACATTGAAGGGTAAGAAAGTTTTGTATGTATATGGAGGATGGGAAGAGCATGAACCCAAGCAATCGATTGATGTATTTGTTCCCTGGCTGCGTTCGGAGGGAGCTGATATAAAGGTCTCTGATTCTCTGGATGTATATTTGGACGAGGAGTTAATGAGCTCTGTTGATTTGATTATTCAGATATGGACAATGGGCAAAATTACGGGTGAACAGGAAAAAGGACTGCTGTCTGCTGTAAAAAAAGGAGTGGGTTTGGCCGGCTGGCATGGTGGGACCGGTGATGCATTCAGAAATAATACTGAATTCCAGTTTATGGTTGGCGGCCAGTGGGTCGCTCATCCGGGAGGTGTGATCGACTATGCTGTTCAGGTTACGGATAAGAAAGATCCTGTAACAAAAGGGCTGAATGATTTTGCCATGCATTCAGAACAATACTATATGCATGTTGATCCAAACGTGAAAGTGTTGGCAACAACAAAATTTTCGTCGGAACATGCTGCCTGGATTGGCGACTGTGTTATTCCGGTGGTGTGGAAAAAATACTATGGAGATGGGCGTGTTTTCTACTCTTCGCTGGGGCACGTTATGAAAGATTTTGAGGTTCCTGAGGCATTGGAGATCATGCAACGGGGTATTCTTTGGGCCGCAGAAAGCAAATACCAGCCAAAGGAGAAATGGGTAAGCCCAATTTATGGAAAATAAAAAACGATCCGTTCTGTAATCAGAAACGGATCGTTTTTTATTATTAAGAATGTTCTTTATCCTTTTAATGCTTCAGCTCCACCCACAATTTCAAGGATTTCGCCAGTAATCGAAGCCTGACGTGCTTTGTTGTATTGTAAGGTAAGGTCGCCCAACAATGTAGTTGCGTTATCAGTTGCCTGATGCATTGCTGTCATTCTGGCTCCGTGTTCAGCAGCATGCGAATCGAGCAAAGCCTTGTAGAATTGTATTTTCAAAGACCTTGGTATTAACTCTTTGATGATGTATTCTTTCGACGGCTCGTAAATAAAATCGTAAGTGGTAGAATCATTTTCTTCTTCAGGCATCTCTACCGGAAGAAATTGTTCTGTAGTTTGAATCTGAACGGCAGCATTTTGAAATTGATTATAAACCAGTTCTATACGATCGTATTGCTTTGTTTCAAAAGCCTTCATCACCTCTTCGGCAAGCTTAGATACATTATCGAAAGAGAGTTCATTGTACAAGTCGTTTTCGTCGGCAACCACATTGTAACCTCTGTGTTTTAGCTGACGTTGTCCGATTTTTCCAATACACATAAAGTCGAGCTTACCCACTTTCAGTTGATTGCTATAACTTGAATTGGCAAGTTCTATCGCTTTTTTGGCAATGTTGGCATTAAAACCACCGCACAATCCGCGATTAGAAGACACCAAAATGATCAATACTTTTTCGGGGTACCTGAACTGGGTATAAACCGAGTCTTCCACATTCTCAAGACTGGCGCTCAACGAGGTCAGAATCTCGTGCAGTTTTTCGGCATAAGGCCTGATCTGCAAGATGGCATCCTGTGCTTTTTTCAGCTTTGCTGCCGATACCATTTTCTTGGCACTGGTTACCTGCCGCGTAGTTTTTACCGATGCTATTCTGGTACGTATTTCTTTTAATCCAGCCATATTTTGGAATGTTGGAGTATCAGAATATTGGAGTGCTAGAATTCTTCCATTCTAATATTCCTATATTCTAACCTTCTAATATTTATTTATATTTCTCTGCCGTTTCGGCTGCTACTTTTCGAATAACTTCTTCAATTTCAGTATTGATAGTACCGGCTCTTAATTCATCCAAAGTTGCACGGTGCGACATTTCCATGGTTTCCAGGAAATCCACTTCAAATTCTTTTACTTTTTCCACCGGAACCTGGCGAAGTAATTCTTTTGTTCCGCAGTAAATAATAGCTACCTGGTGTTCAATCTTCATAGGTGAATATTGCCCCTGTTTCAGAATTTCCACGTTCTTGCGTCCTTTATCAAGTACACGTTTTGTGGCTGCATCAAGGTCGGAACCAAACTTGGCAAAAGCTTCCAGTTCGCGGAACTGTGCCTGGTCAAGTTTCAAAGTACCCGCAATTTTTTTCATTGCTTTAATTTGCGCATTACCTCCCACACGCGATACCGAAATACCCACGTTGATAGCCGGGCGAATACCCGAGTTGAACAGGTTCGATTCCAGAAAGATCTGTCCGTCGGTTATCGAAATTACGTTGGTTGGGATATAAGCAGAAACGTCACCCGCCTGAGTCTCAATAATTGGGAGGGCAGTGAGCGAACCTCCTCCTTTTACTTTGTCTTTCAAACAATCGGGAAGGTCGTTCATGTTTTTTGCAATATCATCCGAGTCGATAATTTTTGCAGCACGTTCCAAAAGGCGCGAGTGCAGGTAAAAAACATCACCAGGATAAGCTTCGCGGCCTGGAGGACGACGGAGCAGCAAGGATACTTCGCGATACGAAACGGCCTGTTTTGAAAGGTCGTCATAAATAATCAAAGCATCGCGGCCGGTATCGCGGAAATATTCGCCAATGGCAGCTCCCGCATAAGGCGCATAAAACTGCAAAGCTGCCGGGTCGGAAGCCGTTGCCGTAACAATTACGGTATAATCCATGGCACCGGCTTTGGTCAGAGTACCTGCAATATTTGCCACTGTTGAACCTTTCTGTCCAATGGCTACATAAATACAGTAAACCGGCTTTCCTTTTTCAAAATTTTCGCGTTGGTTGATAATCGTATCAATTGCTACTGCTGTTTTACCCGTTTGGCGGTCACCAATGATCAGCTCACGCTGGCCACGCCCGATCGGTATCATGGCATCAATGGCTTTTAACCCTGTTTGAAGTGGTTGTTTTACCGGCTGACGGTAAATTACACCCGGAGCTTTGCGTTCGAGCGGCATTTCAAAAAGTTCACCTTGTATAGCTCCTTTTCCGTCAATGGGCTCGCCAATGGTATTGATTACGCGGCCCAGCAAGTTTTCACCAACCTGGATGGATGCAATACGACGTAAACGTTTTACGGTGTCGCCTTCCTTGATTAATTCGGTAGGGCCTAAAAGAACAGCTCCCACATTGTCTTCTTCCAGGTTAAGAATGATCCCTTTAACTCCACTGTCAAACTCGATCATTTCGTTGGCTTCTACATTCGACAAGCCATAAATACGGGCAATTCCATCGCTTACTTGCAAAACGGTGCCCACTTCTTCCAACTCGGCAGCCGATTTAAATCCTTCTAGTTGTTGCTTTAGAATTTCAGATACTTCAGCAGGTTTTATATTCGCCATGTTCTATCTTGTTTTTCTTTGTTGACTACGTTTATAATTCAGTTTCCAAAAGGTTTTGTTTGATTTTTCTGAGTTGCGAAGCCACGCTGGCATCGTACTGTTTGTCGTCGAGACGCAAAACCAGGCCTCCCAGTATTTCCTGATTTATGTGTGTGCTCAGCTCAATGGTGGCATTTAGTTCTTTTTCGAGCAACACCTTTATTTTTTCTACGGTTGCAGCATTTACTTCCGAAGCGGTGGTTAGTATTGCTGACTTTATATTCTGATCTTTTTTCGATAATTCAAGGAAATTCCTACAGATTCCGGGAATAAAAGCTTCCCGTTTATTCTCGATGATCAGCAATAAGAAATTCAGCGTTAATGAATCTACTTTGCTTTCAAAAATTTGTTTGATTAATGCTGCTTTTTTGGAAGTCTTTACAACCGGACTATCCAGCAGAAGAACAAAATCAGGTACCGAACGGCATACCTCCAAAACCGACTGAATATCTGCTTTGAGTGTATCAAGCAGTTTTTTTTCTTTGGCAACGGAAAAGAATGCCTTGGCGTAACGAACGTTGATTGCGCTTTGATCCATAACCTTAATTCAGCTTGATATCGTCGATTAGTCCATCCACCATTTTTTCCTGTTCTCCTTTTTCGGCCAGTTCTTTTCGGATCACTTTCTCTGCAATCATTACCGAAAGTTCAGCTACCTGTTTTTTGATGGTATTGATAGCAGCTGTTTTTTCAGCATTAATTTGCTGACGGGCTTCATCGATGGTTTTTTGTGTTTCCAGAGCAGCTTTTTCTTTGGCTTCGGCCACAATTTTATCTTTTAGCTCTTTGGCTTCTTTCAGAATAGCATCTTTTTCGCGACGGGCTTCTGCAATAATTTTTTCGTTATCAGCTTTTAAGCCGGCAACTTCCTTTTTGGCTTCTTCTGCTGAATTTAAAGCACTGGCAATCGATTCTTCCCGTTCTTTCAGTGCATTAAGAATAGGCTTCCAGGCAAACTTTTTCAGGATAAAAAGTACAATTGCAAAAATGATAATCATCCAGATAATTGTACCCGGATTCGGCATTACTAATCCCATGGTTTCAAATTTTTTGAGGCAACTGCATCCCGGGCAATCCCCGGGATGGCTGCCAAAGTTTTTTGCTATACAAAAACGATCAGGATACAAACAATAACGGCAAAGAAGGCAACCCCTTCAATTAATGCTGCCGATACAATCATGTTTGACCGGATGTCACCGCTGGCTTCGGGTTGGCGGGCAATGGCTTCCATAGCACTGGCACCGATTTTACCGATACCCATACCGGCAGCAATTGCTGCCAAACCGGCACCAATTGCTGCTCCCATTTTACCAACCGCAGCTCCGGCGGCCGCTTGTAGCAATACTGTTAAAATTGCTGATAACATAGCTTGTAATTTTAAATATTAATGATGATCTGAAGTCGCCATTCCAAAATAGAGCGCCGACAACAGCGTAAAAACATAAGCTTGTATAAACGATACCAAAACATCGAGCAAAAGGATAAACACCGAGAAAACGATGGATACCGGGCTTGCTCCCAGTCCTACTGCAGGACCAAACAGGCTTCCGAAGACAAAAATAAGGCTCACAAAAACCATAACGATGAGGTGACCCGCCATCATGTTGGCAAAGAGTCGCACCATCAGTACAAAAGGTTTGGTAATAACGCCCGAAAGTTCAACAATCGGCATTAGTGGTACCGGGAATTTCAGCCACCACGGAACATCCGGATTGTAAATCTCTTTCCAGTAATGTTTATTTCCGTTGATGGTGGTTACCATAAAAGTGAACAGGGCTAAAACCATGGTTACACTTATATTTCCTGTTACGTTGGCACCAAAAGGTACAATGGGAATTAAGCCCATAAAATTGTTGATCAGGATAAAGAAAAACAAGGTCAACAGGAAAGGCATAAATTTTTCGTATTTGTGCTCTCCAATGGCGGGTTTTGCCACTTCGTCGCGTATAAAAAGAATAATGGGTTCCAGCAGATTCTGAACACCACTGGGTGCTTTCCCTTTGTTTCTTTTTGCAGAGCCAGCAACACTAAACAAAAGCCAGAACAAAATAACTACCGACACAAAAACACCAGCAATGGCTTTTGTTATGGATAAATCAACCGGTTTTCCGATTTCGGTACCGTGTGTGTCCAACTCAACAATTTTTCCTTTAAACTCTTCACCTGAAGATATTTTGAACCCGTTGTAGGCATCGTGTCCGTGATGGAATTTGGATGACATAAACACATGAAATGCTTTACCGTTGTGTAATTCAGGATGTTTGCTGTAAAGAATAACCGGTAGCGGAATACTGATGTGTGTTTCTCCCCATGAAGTGATGTGCCAGTCGTAAGAATCCGAAACGTGGTCAATTACAAATTCGCCCGCGTTAAAGCCTTCCTGATGTGAATCGGCAGCATGGCTTTCCGTTGCATGAGCATGATCTTCCACATCAGAATGTTGAGCCAATAACACACTAACGCTGCACATCAAAAATAGCACAGTTATGATGTAACTTTTGGAAAGTTTAAACATGGTTTATCTAATTATCTTCTTATTCAATCTGTCTGTGTTGACACAGAGAACAAACCAACAGACAGCGGATTTGTTCTATGCAAATGCAAAAATTTTGTGTCTTTTTTTACTTCGTTTACAAATTTAACAGAAATTTTCGACCATAGATTGGAATTCAGGATTTTCGGGAAAGAATTAAAGATGTTTGATAACTTGTTTTAGGTAAATCTCATCCCTTTGGGTTTGAATTGCTGAGAGAGGCCTGTTCGTATTTGAAAACGATTTCTTTTTTGAATGTTTTCAGGAACTTATGTAATCATTCTTGTTAACATCCCTAAAAAGAAATGAACCCGAAAGAACAATAGGATAAAGTTGCCTTTGTCTTTAGAATTTCTTTGTGATTTTGGTCGTTTCGCTCACCTCAAAAAACGAATAAAGCAGGTAAAGGATCATGAGCACTGCAACAAACGGAATTGCATTTTCTTTTTTGAGAGCAATATAAATCACTGCAACAATTGAATACAGCATCAGTTTGATAAAGGTGATAAGCATATTGCTTCGTGCAAATTTTCCGATGTCTTTTTTAGCAACCTTAAGCTGGTAACTGTGAATAACAAGGGTTACCAGGAAAAAAAGGCCGAGTAAAAAAGGAAAAACAGGTAAATAATATTCGGGTAAAAACATCGAAAACACCAACCAACCGATCAGGGCGATGGCAAGGGTTAATACGGTAAGTTTGGTTATAAAACTTTTCATGTTTTTTGCTTCAGGCTTTTAGCTACAGGCTTCAAGCTTTTTTATTTCTTTTTTAACAGGCTTCTTGTTCCGTAAACAATGGCAATGATTACCGAAAATATGGCCAATCCGAGCGTAAATCCTTTAAAATCGTTTTCCATCCATTGGTCGATTTTATAGCCCAGAAAGGTAAACCCGCCGATAATGGCCATCATTTCAAAACCAAGGCCGGAGTAGCGAACAAAGTCGTCGTACTTGTTTCTCGGATTATTTGGCTGCTTCGGGTTCATGCGCCGGTTTTGCAATTCCCATGCTGCAAGTGCCGGTAAATACAGCTCCGGGTTCTACCGACAGTTTCCCGGCCATAATGTCGCCTTCAATTTTTGCCGAAACTTTCATGTTTAACAAGTCTTTGGCAATGACTTTCCCTTTTATAAACCCGGATACTTCGATGTTGTTAGCCTGAACCTGGCCTTCAATTTTGCCGTGTTCACCGATCACAACTTTGCCTTTGGCCGCAAGGTTTCCAACCATTTCCCCGTCGATACGAATATCGCCGTTGGAAATAATGTCTCCCTTTATTTTTGTTCCATCGCTCAGTATATTAATGAGTTGAGAGGTGTCTTCGCCGTTGAAGCGTGTTACTTGTTTTGCCATGCTGTTCGTATAACTCTTTTGTTCTGATTATCCCAAAATAAATGCGCGTTTGAAGATACAATAAATTAAAACTTGTACCAATAAATCCTGCCAACGAAAATTGCAATAACAGGAATTACAAATGAGCCAGGGGGAAGTAAAAACTGTTGGACTATGATTCAGGAATTATTTAGGATCGTATGCCCATTTTAGGTACAAACTGCCCCAGGTGAACCCGGCGCCAAAGGCTGCCAGCACTACATTGTCGCCTTTCTTTAGCTTTTTTTCATAATCAAAAAGGCACAAAGGGATTGTGGCTGCTGTGGTGTTTCCGTAATGTTGAATGTTAATCATCACTTTGTTTTTTGTGAGGTTCATTCGTTTGGCAGTGGCTTCAATTATTCGCATGTTGGCCTGATGGGGAACCAACCAGGCAATGTCGTTGGCACCAAGATTATTTTTCTCCATGATTTCCGCAGCAACATCGGCCATACTCGAAACGGCTGCTTTAAAAACTGCTTGTCCTTCCTGGTAAAGAAAGTGTTCCTTGTTTTGGATGGTTTCTTCGGAAGCTGGTTTTAGCGATCCCCCGGCTTTAATGTGCAAATGGTAGCGTCCCAGTCCGTCAACGCGATTGATATAATCAACTACTCCCAAATCTTCCGTGGTTGGTTCTATCAAAACAGCAGCTGCCCCGTCGCCAAACAGTGGGCAGGTAGTGCGGTCTTCATAATTTATGATGGAGGACATTTTTTCAGCTGCCACGATCACTACTTTTTTATAGCGTCCTGATTCGATAAATTGAGTTGCAGTAGAAAGTGCAAAAATAAATCCTGAACAGGCTGCATTCAGGTCGAAACTCCAGGCGTTGTGGATGTTTGCTTTGTGCGCAATAATGTTGGCGGTAGCCGGCAGCACCATATCAGGCGTAATGGTGGCACAAATCAGCATATCTACTTCTTCGGGTTTGGTGCCTGTTTTCTTTAACAAATCCTGAACAGCCCATGTCCCCATATCGCTGGTTGCCTTGCCTTCTTCTTTCAGAATACGACGTTCTTTGATTCCGATTCTCTGCATGATCCACTCATCAGTGGTATCAACCATCTTGCTTATTTCGTCGTTGGTTAATCTGTATTCAGGTAAATAGGCTCCAACACCCTTAATTGCTGCTCTAACTTTAGCCATTTTCTACTTCAATCTATTTTGTTCTGATTTGGTTTGCGAAAATCGGGGATGAATATAGGAGCAAAAGAAAATACCAACAAGTAAAAGTTACTGTATGTGCCTTTCTGTGCTCTTTTTTTGACAATGCGTGCGAACAATTTATAATCATGTTCGAAAAGTCTGATTTATTTGTTCCCGGAAATCACAAAAAAAATCCATCTCCGTAATAAACGAAGATGGAATTCTTCCACAATAAAAGCATGTGGTTTGTTACCCCACAATAGCTTATAATGCGATTTCTTTTTCAATAACCTGTTTTCCTCTGTAGTAGCCACATTCCGGACAAACAGTGTGGTATTTTACAGTGGTTCCACAGTTTGAACAAGTTGCCAGAGTAGGAGCGACAGCCTTATAGTGTGTACGTCTTTTGTCCCTTCTCGCTTTCGATGTTTTATGCTTTGGATGTGCCATTTTAATGTATTTTTAATTGTTATTTTTCAAATCTCTTAATGCTGCCCAACGAGGATCTATCTCTTTTTCTTCCTGTGCTTCCTCTGTTTCTTCGAGCAAATATGTTTTTAGTTTTTTAAGCATTTCCGGATTGCAACTGTTGTCTCCTGTTTTATTCGGATGAACATGCTTTAACGGAATACTTAAAACAGTGTACTCATAAATTACCTGAGAAAGATTGATTACGTGTTCTTCGGGTAGTACCCAAATTACATTGTCGCCTTCGTCAAATTCTGTTTCTTCGCCAAATTTAACAAAGATATCGGTGTCGAGCTCAATGTCTTGCCGGTAAGGCTCAAGACATCGGTCGCAAGTAAGTTCTACCCAACCGGAAAATTCGAAATTCAATTTTAAGAAAGAACTTCTTTTTTCGAGCCGGACCCTGATCTGAACTTCTCCGTCTTCAACCAACCCTTCGTCAAAATGTTCAAAGAACTTATTGTCAGCTTCAAATTCGTAATCGTGAAGGCCTTCTTTAAGACCTTTAAACTCAATGCTATATTTTGTTTTCCAGCCCACGATTCCAAAAAAGTGGATGCAAAAGTATAAATTTTTTATTAACAGCTAAAGAAATCATGGAATTATTTTGATATATAGACTTGTAGCCCAAAATTCCAGCGTGAGTTTCCCTGTTTTGTTCGTTTTATTTTAACGACGGCATTTCGTCGCGGGTAATTACGGCTTCGTTTTCAACTGCATTGTTCCACCAAGCTGCGTTGGCATATTGATGGGCGGTTTGGTTGAAAGCAGCATCTTCCGGATTGTTTGTTCTTTCGTAATCGTACCAGGGCATAAAATAAGACCAACATGCACCGGCCGACCATTGTGCGGAGATAGTGGCAACGTTTCCCATTTCGCTCAGGGTGACCATTTTTGTTGGGTATTCCTGCTGAATGGATGAGAATTGTCCGGCAATTGAAGCTGCATCGGTATTGTTGTAAATGTCTCTGCCAACAATATCAACGTAACTGTTGCCTGGATAGAACGCGTTATCATTTGTTTGAGTCGTCCACACCCAAATCAGGTTGTTTAATCCTTGTTCCTTAAAATAATCAAACATATAAATCCAGAGCTTTTTGTAGGCTTCGGCACCGTCAACTCCCCACCAAAACCAGGCCGTTCCACCCTGATATTCATAGATGTTTCCGGCAGCTTCGTGCAGAGGGCGCCAAATTACCGGAATGTTTTTATCGCGTAACAGTTTCAGGTAAGCGGCCATTTCTTCCAGATCTGCTTTTATTACGGTGTTTTCCCAGGTCCCGTCAATGGTCGCATTGGCAGCCTTGAACAATGTTTTGTCGGAATAAAAGTTATATTCTGTCGATCCTTCGTACGATGGAACATTCCAGTGCCAGCCGGCAGCAACCAACCCGTTTTTATTCCACCAATCCTCCACAACCTCCGTTTTTGAGTAATCAATCCAGTTTGCAGGAGAGGTCTGCAGATGTACATAGTCGAAAGTGGTCATTGCCGGATATTTTCCGGTATGCTGATATACCCATTTAGCTTCGTTTGTGTTCCAGCTCACATTGGCCATTGCTGCTGAAATGATCTTTTTACCATAATTGTTGAGTAGGAAATTATACACCTTTTGCGCTTCTGCCGATGGGTTTGGAGTAACAAGTTTGGTACTGATCTCAATGTTTTGAACAACACGGGTTGAAAAGCTAAAAGTGTATGCTTCTGCATAGTTTTTGGCGTGGTCTAAAACCGATCTTCCGGAAATGCTTACCACATAGTCTGTTTTGTCCTGAAGCTCTGTTTCCAAAAGAAGCTGGTTTCCTGAAACGCCTGCAGTTACATTTTTGTTGTTAACAGTAATATCTGCCGATGCCCCAAGTTGGATGGGTTCGCTGTATGTTACGGTAATTTTTGTATCCAGCGAAACTTCTGTTGCATTATTCGCAGGTGTGGTTGCAGTAACGGTTGGTAGAACATTATCTGCTGCGTTTTCTCCTTCGTCACCTTTCTTACAGGCCAGAAGAGCCAGTAAAATAAACAGGCCAAAAATTGTTTTCATGTGTTTCTAATTGTTTGCTTTTTATGGTATCCCATGGAATTCGCATGAATGATAACTATTTATGGTTGGTATGAAATATTTCTCATGCTCATTTCATATCGGATTAAAAAGGATAGTCTCCCTATTTGAAAATAAGGAGACTATCGGACATTGTATATTTTGTGAATCTTCTCAATTAATATTTTAACATAAAGAGGCTGTCCAAAAAGTAAAATTGGACAGCCTTTGTTTTTGTTATCCCTTTAAGAATTGTATCTTAAAGGCTGCAATGACAACGAAACCAAACGTACGATTTAAAGCGGTTACTTC
>JBKEDN010000102.1:0-11578 GCA_047975435.1 Draconibacterium sp.
AACTGTTTGTCCCTGTTGCTTTGTATCTTGTCCTCATTGTATAAGAATATGCTCCTAAGATACTATTTACTATTATAATAGGCTGATTGGTAGATTTTTAATTTTTAGAGGTTTCCTTATGGAAATTTCCGGAGCAGAGTAGGCCGAATTTGTTGAGATGAGTATAGAATCAGTATTTTGACCGTTGGTAGTAGAAGGTAAAATAAAAGCACGGTTCTTCAAAGTATCCCCTGTTAGTGAGGTACCCGAATCTTCTGCGCGACTGTTCAGTACAGAAAGCAAAAAGAATAAAACATAAAAAAGGGCATAGCAGTTGGTCATTAGCTTTAAAGGCCTACGTTTATATATCCCGTTTCAGTAAAAATTGTAGCTGAACCAAAGAAATAAAAATACTATTTTTTAGCTGATAGCAATCTTTTTACCCTGACATTCAACTCAATTAAACTAAACGGTTTTACCATGTAGTCGTCAGCCCCCAAGTCGAAAGCTTTTAGTACATTTTCTTCAGCCCCTGCCGCCGAAAGCACCATTATTGGCATTAAACCTTTGTAATGGAGTTTTAATTTCGAGATCACCTCCAGTCCGTTTAAATGGGGCATGTAAAGGTCGGTGATCAGCAAATCTACCTGGTTGTTTTCCAGTTTTGTCAAACAGTCATTTCCGTCTTCAGCTTTAATAATATCATACCCTTCGCGCGAAAGGCTATGTGCTACTGTCTCCAGAATTAATCTGTTGTCTTCTGCCACTAAAATTCGTTTCATAGCTGTACGTTTTAGTAAAACATATAAAAACCAAACTGTAACATTAACTGGTTTTTTTGGGGTGAAACTGTATATAAATGAATACAGAAATTCCCAGAAAACCCTGCTAATCTACTTTCTAATAAGTTTTTTTATAATTGCGTCCTTGTACAAAAATAGATTTTTTTGATATATCCAATGTTTTCTTCTTCTTTTTTGATAGAGATCAGAATTCCACTTTCAAAAATACGGCCGGAGTAAACCGCATTTCGTTGCACTCACCCTACTGTCGTGTCAACTTTAAATTGACGTACCGTCTTTCCGAATTTATTTCGGAATCTGCATTTTGAGCAAAGATGCTGAAAATGAATTCAGCATGACGTCGTGATAAAACACGTTTGACACCTACCATAAAAGTGTATTTTTTATGTTTCTTTTTCGGAGCAGCTTTCAATTGATTGATAGTCAAAAAAATATATTTCATTAAAAATTCAGGTGCGAATGAATTCATCTTTGTCTGAACCATTTCATTTCGTATTTTTGGACGCTTAATAGTTGAAGGAAGTATGAGAGTTAAGGTTTTTGTTTTGGGGGTTTTGGCCCAGTTTGTTTTTTCGTCAGTAACTTTTTCCCAGGAAGTTTTTCAGGAGAAGCGCCCAAAAGTAGTAGTTGGGATTGTTGTGGAAAATATGCGCCCTGATTATGTGCAACGTTTCTGGAACAAATTTCAGGATGGGGGCTTTAAAAAACTCTATTCGAACGGTGCTGTTTGTACCAATGTAAAACTTACACTGCACTCTCAGAATTACGCCAGCGGAATGGCCACTTTGTTTACCGGAGTAACTCCTTCTATTCACGGAATTGTAAACAATACCTGGTACGACCGCTTAAAAAAGAAGGAAATAGACTGCACGGAAGACGATTATTATATGACAGTTGGAGCTGATACGGACGAGGGAAACGCTTCGCCGGTCCATTTGTTGTCGAATACGATAACCAACAGCCTGAAGATTTTTTCAATGGGGAAATCAAAGGTGTTTAGCGTGGGGCTGAACCGCGAGTCTGCTATTTTTAGTGCCGGGCACGCCGCAGACGCTGCGTACTGGTTTGATATTGTTTCAGGCAGAATGATTTCGAGCTCGTTTTATGTGAGCAATTTCCCGGATTGGGTGCGGCTGTTTAACAGCGAAAATTATGCTGCCAGGTACAGTTATCGGAACTGGGTTACCCTGCTTCCCGAAATTGAATATACTGAATCTACCCGCGATGACTATTTGTTGGAGAGAGGATATTTTGACGAATTCAATACCTTTCCGCACGCAATTAGTAAGTACATAAAAACAACTGAAAACTTCAGGCCGTTTAAAACCACCCCTTCAGCCAATTTAATGATAAAGGATTTTGCTTTGCAGCTAATGGACAACGAAGGAATTGGAGATGATGATGTGACGGATTTTGTAAGTGTTGTTTTTTCATCGATGGATTACGAAAATGGTTCATTTGGGCCGGCTTCGCTTGAGATGGAGGATTCGTATCTTTATCTCGACCAGTACCTTGCCGAATTAATTGATGGGGCCGAAAAGAAATACGGGAAAGGCAACGTGTTGTTTTTTCTTAGCTCAAATACTTCAGCTACTTACCCGGTTGAATACCTGAAAGACGAATTTCACCTGCAGGTGGATTATTTTAATGTTGAACGTGCAGTTGCCCTTATGACTTTGTTTTTGAATAATACCTACGGATCGGAAGAATGGATTGAATACGCCGGCGATCTGCAGATTTATTTCGACCATGAACTGTTAAAAAAGAAGGGCATCGACGTAAACGAGTTTAGCGAGTCGGCGGCCAATTTTATTAACCAGTTTGAAGGTGTTCAACTGGCATTGCCGGCGCATCAGCTTGAGCAGGGAAGCTCTGCCAACGGATTGCTGCAGCCTTTATATACCTCATACTATAAAAACCGTTCGGGTGATTTTCTTTACCTTTTAAAAGAAGGCTGGCAGCCCGGATACAAGTTTAAACATGTAAACTACAACGATCAGTCGCATATTCCACTTGTATTTTACGGATATGGCATCCCGCACCAGGTTATTCGGAGTAAATACGAAGGTATTGATTTGGTGCCAACGCTATCGCAATTGCTAAATATTCCGGTACCCGATAAATGCCAGGGGAAGATTATTAAAGAATTGATTACAAAGTAAGAGAAGGAATCTAAAACAGCCTCAAACTTCGTCTGATTGCAGATTCTTTCTCCGGTTTTACCTCAGCATGTATTTCTTCTGCTTTTTTGGGGCGGCGCTTGTCATCAATAGCTTTGGGTTCGAGTTTTACAACCAAAGTTGTGTCGGAGTTTAAAGCAAGCTGTTTGGTGAAATCTTTAAAACCGGCATTGGTAATTTTAAGATGAACCTTATTCCCTTTTAAAACCAGGCGGTAAAAGCCGTTCTGGTTCGAAATGGTCCCTATTCCGGAATTGGATTCAAAGATACTTACGTTTTCAATTGCTTCTCCGTTAATACTGTTGTTTATATAACCTGAAATGGTTAAAACCTGCGCCCAGCTTAAGCCGGGCAATAAACAAAGTAAAAAAATGAGATTAGTGAGGATAACTGTTTTCATGTCAAATTGTTTTCTTGTTTTCTGGCTGTATAAAATTAAACAAAAAAAGCCAAAGATGTGTGCTTTTCTCCTCCTTTCAGAATTAAAAAATCCTTAAGTTTTTGATGTTGGTGAAGATTGCACGTAAAACTGCCGGGGTGATAAAACGTTCGACATATGTTCGCATGATAAATGTCATTTATTTGAGAGAGAAAATGGTTGTTCGTATTTTGTTTTGTTTAAAAATGCTGAATAACATCACTTTATAGTGATAATGTTCTGTTATTTTAATTTTTAGCTGCATAATTTTGTTAGAGTCTTATTGCAGATTGTTGCAATAATTCAACCGACTTTCAACAACCGATCCTGCCCTTAGGGGCGTTCTGTCAAACAATACAACTAATTGCCATTTTATAACCAAAAACTACTTTCATGGATCCGATCCAAACTCTAATCAAAAATCTGGCAGACACTCACGGAAGAGAACGCGAGAATCTTCTGCCGGTTATGCAAGGGGTGGTTGAACAGGAAAAATACCTCTCCGAGTTATCGATGATTGAAATTGCCCGGGAAATGGATATCCCGGCTGCCGATGTTTATGGCACAGCTACTTTCTACTCTTTCCTCGAAACCAAAGCAATGGGAAAATACACCATCAGAGTGTGTAAAACGATCACCTGTGCGATGAAAGGAAAAAATCAGGTACTGTTTGCTATTCAGGACATGTTAAAAATTAAACTGGGAGAAACTACTCCCGACAACCTGTTTACGCTGCTGGAAACCAACTGTCTGGGATGGTGTCATAAAGCGCCTGCCATGCTCATAAACGATAAGGTTTATACCGAACTTACTCCGGAAAAAGTACGGGAAATACTTTCAGAACATTTGAAACAGAACGGAAACAATGGTTACCACTAAAATTAGGGACATGGCAAATTCACACCAGTTAAAACGTGTCGATTTCATTTTTAGAAGTGAGAACGACTGGGAAAAAGTACTTTCAAACACTATCCGAAAAACTCCGCAAGAACTGATTAATGAACTAATTAGTTCGGAACTGAAAGGACGGGGAGGAGCAGGTTTCCCGACCGGGTTGAAATGGAAGTTGACCTCAGAAGCGGTATCGGACGAGAAGTATGTGATCTGCAACGCCGACGAAGGAGAACCCGGAACATTCAAAGACCGTGAAATTCTTTCACGCGTTCCGTATAAAGTGTTGACAGCAATGGCTATTTGCGGGCATATTACCGGCGCCCGACAAGGTTTTATTTACCTGCGGGGCGAATACAAATTTTTGCAAGAAGAGCTGGAAAAAGTAATTGATGAGTTCGATTACTATTGCAAGGAAATAAATCTCGATTTCGGAATAAAAGTATTTATGGGGAGTGGCGCCTACATTTGTGGTGAAGAAACTGCGCTGATGGAATCGATGGAAGGCAAGCGCGGCGAACCGCGAAACAAACCTCCGTTTCCAACACAACGTGGGTACCTGGGAAAGCCCACGGTTATCAATAACGTTGAAACGCTCGTTCACACATTCACCATATTTAAATACGGTGCGAAAAAGTTTTACGACCTGGGTGTTCAGTATTCCCGGGGAACAAAGCTGTTCTCCGTTTCGGGAGATACGCCAAAACCCGGTATTTATGAGCTGGAGCTGGGAATGAGCCTTCAGGATTTTGTGTATGAATTTGGCGATGGTGATACAAAAGCTGTTCAGGTGGGCGGTGCCTCCGGATTTTTGGTGCCACGCAAAAAATTCAAAGATGCTGCAATCGGTTTTAAAGGAAAACTCACCGGGATTTCGCTCCCAACCGGAGGTTCTATGATGCTCTTTAATAGTTCGCGCTCGATGTTTAATGTATTGGATAATTATCTGGAGTTCTTCCGCGAAGAGTCGTGTGGGCAGTGTACCCCATGTCGGGTAGGTTGCCAGCAACTATTGCTGGGAATAAAAGCGGTTAAACGAGGCGATAAACCGGCTTTGTATCTCGATAAATTACTTCGCTTGGCCGAAACCATGCAATACACAGCCAAATGTGGATTGGGCCAGTCTGTTGCCAATTCATTCTCTTCTATTGTTGAAAATTTTCGTGAAGAAATGATCTACTAACCAAAACACAACATTAAAATGAGTAATAAAGTTAATGTAACTATAAACGGGTATCCGGTAGAAATTACTACAGGTCAAACCATATTGGAAGCAGCCGAATCACAGGGAATAAAAATTCCGACTTTGTGCTATCACAAAGATTTGCGTGTTGCCGGAAACTGTCGCGTTTGTGTGGTGGAAGTTGTGGGGCAGAAACGATTGTCGGCAGCTTGTGCAACACCTTGCGAAGAAGGGATGGAAATTCTGACTAACAGTCTGAAAGTGCGAAATTCAAGAAAGCAGATTATTGAGCTTCTGTTGGCCGAACACAACGCCGATTGTACCAAATGTTACCGAAACGGAAACTGCGAGCTTCAAACACTTTCATCCGAATACAAGATTATGACACAGGAATTTATTGAGTTGGTTCCGCTTAAAAAGTTCTCTGTTGATATGTATTCGCCTTCAATTATAAAAGACGACAGTAAATGCATTCGGTGCCAGCGGTGTGTGCGTACCTGCGCCGGATTGCAGGGAGTAAACGCACTTACCGTAGCGCATAAAGGAGACCAGATGAAGATTACCACTTTTCTGGAAAAGGCAATGCGCGATGTTGTTTGTACCAACTGTGGGCAATGTGTAAACCATTGTCCTACCGGGGCACTTGTTGAAAAAAATTATATAGAAGAAGTTTGGGAAGCCATTGCCAATCCAAATTTGCATGTAGTTGTTCAAACGGCTCCCGCAGTGCGGGTTGGTTTGGGCGAAGAGCTGGGAATGCAACCCGGCGAACGTGTAACCGGAAAAATGGTGGCAGCTCTGAAACGATTGGGTTTTGATTCGGTGCTTGATACTGATTTTACGGCCGACCTTACGATTGTGGAAGAAGGAACAGAATTGTTGACCCGATTGAAAAAGGCACTGGTTGACAAAGATGAAACTGTAAAACTTCCGCTGGCCACATCTTGCTCCCCGGGATGGATTAAATACGTCGAACACATGTTCCCTGGTTATCTGAAACATTTGTCAACCTGTAAATCGCCACAACAAATGTTTGGGGCGTTGGCAAAAACCTATTACGCAAAAGCCCGGAACCTGGAGCCTGATAAAATTGTTTCGGTATCAATAATGCCTTGTACAGCAAAGAAATACGAGGCTTTCCGCCCTGAGATGCACGACAGTGGCTACCGCGATGTGGATTATGTACTTACCACCCGTGAGTTGGCTATTTTAATCAAACAAGCCGGTTTGGATTTTAAAAAACTCGAACCCATGAAATTTGACCGATTAATGGGCGAATCGACAGGGGCCGGCGTAATTTTTGGTGCCACCGGTGGTGTGATGGAAGCAGCATTGAGGACTGCTTATGAGATTGTTACGGGAAGAGAAGTGCCATTCCCGGATTTGAATATTACTCCGGTACGAGGAATGGATGGCATTCGCGAAGCCAGCATAAAAATTGAAGATCCATTGGAAGAATGGGCTTTTCTGGATGGTGTTGAGCTGAAATGTGCGGTTGCTCATGGTTTAATAAATGCAAAAAGTGTGATGGATACAGTAAAAAACGGAAATGCAGATTATCATTTTATTGAGTTTATGGCTTGTCCAGGTGGCTGTTTGGGCGGCGGGGGCCAACCAATTCCAACCAATGCAGAAATTAGGCAAAAGAGGGCAGCAGCAATTTATGCTGAAGACGAAGGGTTGCCACTCCGGAAATCGCACGAGAATCCTGAAGTGCAAAAGCTTTATAAGGACTTCCTGAAAGAGCCGCTTGGTGAGGTGTCGCACAAGTTGTTACATACCAAATATACAAAACGCGAAAGGTACTAATGCCGTGCCAGGCATGTCTTCTGAACGTAACGCCCGATTCAGCTTTAAACAGCATATCCCAGGATAATTTGGAAAGGCGATGTGACTTTGGAGTTGACAAGTGATTAAATAATATAAAAATCCGGTATTTTCGTGGTGCCGGATTTTTATATTATGGCAGAAACTTTTGATCAATATATTTTCACTCCCGTAGGCTGGCTTGAAATATGTGCTACGGAACAGGCACTTGTGTCTATATCGTTTGTCGAAGAAGAAGGTATTTCATCTCCGGTGCAACCTCTCGTTATGAAGCAGGTTGTCTGTCAGCTAAATGAATATTTTGAAGGTGTCCGGTTGGATTTTGATGTTCCTTTAGATCCTGTTGGGAGTGATTTTCAAAAAAAGGTGTGGAAACTGGTTACTCAGGTGAAATACGGAGAAACCGCTTCTTATCTGGATATTGCCATTGCGTCCGGATCAGAAAAAAATACACGGGCAGTGGGATTGGCAAACGGCAAAAATCCGATTCCCATTGTTATTCCCTGTCACCGGATTATTGGCTCTAATGGTAAGTTAACCGGGTACGCAGGTGGTATTGATAAAAAACGCTGGCTGCTGCAACACGAACTTCAGTATTCGGTTAGTAAAAACCGGTTGTTCTAGTCTCATATCGAGACAATAAATCCCATTTTGAACACTGTGTTTTTGTGTATTGTTTTGTATTTAGTTGTTTATTAGTGTATTATGTGTTGTGGCTCGAACTTTGTTAAATTTTATGCTGAAATCAGGAAGATAAAAAATAAGGACCTCCCCGTAAATGGAATCTGCAAAGGGTTCCATTTTTCTTTTGCACACTTTAACTCGAAATTATATATTCACCACAAAAACAGCATGAGAAAATACTTGATCGTCAGCATTGTTTTTGTATGTGTCTCGTTTCTTGTAAACGCACAGGAGCGGTATGAAAGTATTTGGTTTGATGAGGTATCAACCGAAACGGCAACATACGCAACCAAGGATGGGGAAAACCTGGATTTGGATGTTTATTTACCACAGGGAGATGCCGAAACTGAACGGGCAACCATCATTTTTGTACACGGCGGTGGCTTTGTTGGCGGCAGCAGGGACGGTGAAATGGTGACAAATTTTTGTAAACAAATGGCTTACCACGGATACGTGGTAGCTTCCATTTCGTACCGCTTAACCCGAAAAGGAAAACCCGGCGGATTTGGTTGTGAGTGCCCGGCAAATGAAAAACTCAATACGATTAATGCTGCTGTTGAAGATCTTCAGGATGCCACCTTTTTCCTGATTGAAAATCGTGAGTCATACGGAATTGATCCGCAAAAAATTATGCTTGCCGGAAGTAGTGCCGGCGCAGAAACTGTTTTAGCCGCAGCTTATCAGCCTCCGTATTGTTACGGGCTTGAATCCGGGCCGGTATCGTTTGCCGGTGTAATTGGCATGGCGGGAGCAATTGTGGATACAACAGCATTGTACGACGAATCGGCAGTGCCTTCTCTTTTTTTCCATGGAACCGACGATAATCTGGTACCATATGCAAGTGCACCCCACCATTATTGCAATACAGAAGCACCGGGATATCTGATGTTAAACGGTTCATATACAATTGCTCAAAAGCTCGATAAACTTGGAGTTCCTTACTGGTTGCACACAACCTGTGGAGCCGGTCACGAAATGGCAAATAAACCAATGACCGACTATGTGGATGAGATGGCTGATTTCTGCTATCATTTTGTTATTAAGGGAGAAAAGGAGTTTCGGCGCACGGTTATTCAGGGGCCTCAGAAGAGCGGTAAGTACGAGCAATTTAATTTTTGTGAAGAATAGGTTTCACATGAAATGAATAAAGCCTTGCGAAACAACGTTCAATGTAACGGGGTGGAGCCAATTACATGTGTTATCAGGCCATTCAAAACAATTTGAATTGCATGAAGAATACAGTTGCATTTATTATATTACTGCTCCCGTTTGCTTTGTTTGCTCAGGAAATGAACGTAATGACCTTTAATATCAGATACAACAATGCCGGCGATGGTGTAAATGCATGGCCCAATCGGGTAGAAATGGTTAATAGTATGCTTAATTTTTATGAACCCGACGTGTTTGGCTTACAGGAAGCTTTGTACGGTCAGGTTCTTGACATACAAAAAGGATTGCACGGATACGGGTGGTTTGGGGCAGGCCGTGATGATGGCAAAAAAGAGGGGGAGTTTTCTCCCATTTTTTTCAATAAGTCTGAATTTATTTTACTTGAAAGCGGGCATTTCTGGCTCTCCGAAAACTGTGAGAAGCCAGGATTGGGTTGGGATGCAACGTTTTTAATACTCATTTTGACCATCAGGGAGTGGAAGCCCGTAAAAACTCAGCTTTGCTGATCTGCGATAAAATAAAGGAAATTACCGGTGGCAATGGATTTCCGGTGATTCTGACCGGAGACTTTAACCTTACGCCGGACTCTGGGTCGATTGGCATGATCAAAAAATACATGGCCGACAGCCGCGACATTACCAAAGAACCGCCTTATGGACCAACCGGAACTTTCCAGGGATTTAAAATGGATGCTCCGCAGGAGAACAGGATTGACTATGTGTTTGTGAACTCAAAAGTGAAAGTACTGAAATATGCTACTTTAACTGATTCTAAAAACCATCATTTCCCTTCAGATCATTTTCCGGTTTTTGTGAAGGTTGTTTTGAAATAATCAATCGGAGTCTTCCAGTTCAAATATCTCATTTACTGTTTTTTCAAATACCTCTGAGATTTTCAGTGCTAAAACAGTTGACGGGACGTAGCGACTCGTTTCAATAGAGTTAATGGTTTGTCGCGATACCCCAATTTGTTTCGCCAGATCGTCTTGTGTAAGGTTTTTTATAGCGCGTTCTATTTTTAACCTGTTTTTCAATTTTACTTGTTTTAGGAGAGTAAAGTACTTCGGAATAATCAGAGCTTTCTTGATTTGTAAACTGTAATGTAAAAGTAAATCAATGCCATAAGCATAGATGTTCCAACAAGTATGCTGAGTAAAAAATTATTTATAAAAAGGTTGTCATCTTTACTAGCAAGCCCCAAAGAACTAAAAGCCCCAATCATTCCAACAAATGATACAAAGGAATAAGTAAAGGATTTAAATCGAATCTGCTCTGTGAATTCATCTTCTGTTTTGTGTCTCGAAAAAAGGAAAATAAATAGGGCAAGGTTGATTGTTGCTACCAAATGTTCTAAAGCTTTGTCTGTAGTCCTGTTTGAAACAAAAACGATAATTGCGGAAATAATCATGATCAATGAAATCAGTTTACTCCAATATGGAAGCAAGTTGAATTTTATCTGAAAGAGGTCAAATTCAAAAGCAGATTTGGGAATGATAGAAATAATTAATATCAGATAAGAGACAAAAATAAGAAGAGTAAACCAAGCCATTGTTGTAAATTTTTTCTAGTGTTGTGTCAACTTTAAATTGACGTCGTGATAAAACACGTTTGACACGACACTAATATGTCAAATATACTTTACATTCTTATCTTTGTCAAGTTTCCTTTACATTTTCTTGTGTGATTTGTTTTTTAACATGTTTTGGTTTTTCTTAGCGAGATGTTTGAAAAACTCGGAAACCTTATTATATCGCTTGCTGATGGCATTTGGGGAGCGCCTATTCTGATACTGCTTTTGGGCGGTGGTTTTTATTTTTTGATTTATTCGCGGCTGGCTCCCCTGCGTTACATTGGGCATGCATTAAAAATCTTAACCGGAAAATACGACGACCCGAATGAACCGGGACAGTTGCGCCATTACCAGGCTTTGTCAACGGCACTTGCCGGAACTGTTGGAATGGGAAATGTAAGCGGGGTAGCCGTTGCCATAACAATGGGCGGGCCGGGGGCTATTTTCTGGATGTGGGTTTCGGCCTTGCTGGGAGTGAGTACCAAGTTTTTTACCTGTTCGCTGGCGGTTATGTTCCGCGGCAAAGATTCTGCCGGAGAATTGCAGGGTGGCCCGATGTATTATATTACTGAAGGCCTTGGGAAGAACTGGAAACCGGTGGCAGTTTTCTTTTCGGTAATGGCAATGATCGGAGTTTCTCCCTTGTTTCAGGCCAATCAACTTACCCAAATGATACGTGATGTGTTACTGGTTCCAAATAATATACCGGTTTCTTTTACAAGCAACCTGGTTACAGGTATTGTAATATCAATTATTGGAAACCTCTAAAAATTAAAAATCTACCAATCAGCCTATTATAATAGTAAATAGTATCTTAGGAGCATATTCTTATACAATGAGGACAAGATACAAAGCAACAGGGACAAACAGTTTA
>JBKEDN010000137.1:0-7020 GCA_047975435.1 Draconibacterium sp.
GAAGTATTTTTTACTAATTCAAGGCGGAATTGACGCGAATAGCACCAGCTATTTAAGGAAATTTCAACGCAGAAGTAGTGAAAAAGACGAATAATAGAATGATTCGATAAATTTTAAACAGGCTCTAAGAATAAAGTAAAACATTGAAATCAACAGCATTAAATCTGATGAGTTTGATAAACAATATAACCATAAACAGCAAAGCGCAAAAGGCGGAACAAAGCGTATTTCAAAAATCGCCCTGACGGATAACCGGCTGATCCGACCAGTAAACTCACCGCCGACCAGGGTAATGGTGTGAGTGCTGCCACAATAATCAGGAAAATACCATACTTTTTCACCTGTTTGGCTGAATCTTTCAGCAAACGTTTTTTAAGTCTTTTAAACGTTTCGTTTTTATAAAAAAAGCTACCAATCAGAAAATTTACATAGCCCATTAAATAAGAAACACCTGCAAACAATGCTACGTTGTAAACATAATGCCAGGTGTCTGCCTTGTTAACGGCCCAAATCATAAACAATTCAGGTGGGATGATCCCAAAGAAGAACTCGGAAAAGCAGTAGATCATGTAAATGATCATTGGTCGGGCGTAAAAACGTTCTATCCAGGTATCGGGGGCATGTTTTAATACAATTTCACGAAACAGAAAATAGCCGGCAAGAAGTACCAAAAGCCATAAAAAACCTTTGAGGCCGTTACGTATGAGAAATTGCATTCGTGGACTAAGTTTCATGACTATTTTCTGTTTTGTGAACCGAAAGTACAATTATTTTGCAGATATGCTACTGTCGTGTCAAACGTGTTTTATCACAACGTCATGCTGAATTCATTTCAGCATCTTTGCTCAAAATGCAGATTCCGAAATAAATTCGGAATAACAATACCTCAATTTAAAGTTGACACGACACTACCAAACTAACTTTTTGAAGTTGAAATAAAAAAGGGAACCTTTTTCGATTCCCTCTTCACTATTTTTTTGAATATTTCACTACAGAGAATCGCCAAAATCGGCCCTGAATTTGGCCACCAATTTTTCGGTCCAGTCGCCAATAGGTTCCAAACGTCCCATAAAAAAACGAAGCAACGGCGGTTCTTCCACCCATTGCAAACCACCAACCAGTTCCCTGTTATCGTACAACCATTTTACCCGGTCGATCACATACATGGTTTGCGACAAAGTAAACACTCGGCGCGGAAATGCCAGGCGCAGCAATTCAACATCGGCCAAAATATCCTTGCCATTTTCGTCGCGAACGCTGGAAACAGTCCCCCGCTCCATTCCGCGAATACCCGAAACAATGTACAGCGCAGATGCCAAAGCTCCGGCAGGATACTGCTCTTGTGGCACATGGCTCAAAAAACCCATCGCATCAATATGGCAACCCAATGCACCTGCCGGCGTAATGACGGGAACACCGGCTTTGTCCAGGTTATCAACCGCATATTTTATAAACGAAGGCGATTGGCTGATCACCGTATCATCGCAGGTTTCGCGCAAACCCACGGCCATGGCCTCAATTTCGCGTACCGACATACCTCCGTAGGTAAGAAAGCCTTCGTACAACACCAGCAGATCGCGCATTTTCAGGTAAAGTTCCTTTTCGTTGGTAAGAATACCGCCTCCGCGCGTAGAGCTCACTTTACGGCTCGAAAAGTAAACCAAATCGGCATATCCGCACATTTCCAGCAGAATGTCTTTGATCTCGGTATTTTTAAATTCGTCTTCACGTTGCTTGATAAAATAAGCATTCTCGCCTATCAAACTGGCATCGAGTACCATCATAGTATCGTTTTTGTCGCAAACTGCCCGCACATCGCGCATGTTTTGCATCGAAAACGGTTGTCCGCCAATCAGGTTGGTTGATGCTTCCATACGCACAAAGGCCACTTTTTCTTTACCGTATTTTTCAAAAACAGCATTTAGCTTGTCAATGTCAATATTCCCTTTAAAGAGTTTTGAACTTTTAATATCCAATCCGTCGTCCGCATAAATTTCCAGTACCTTTCCCCCGTTCAGCTCCATGTGCTCTTTGGTGGTTGTAAAGTGGTAGTTCATCGGAATAACTTCACCTTGTTTGATAAAAGCCTGCGAAACAATATTTTCGGCTGCTCGCCCCTGGTGAACGGGCAGTACATAATGTTTTCCAAAAACTTCACGTGCAGCCGCTTCCATGCGGTAAAAACTTTGCGAACCGGCATACGCATCATCGGCCTGTAACATCGATGAAACCTGGTTATCACTCATAGCATTTGTACCGGAATCGGTAAGCATATCCAGAAAAACATCTTTTGTGTTTAAAAGGAAAGTATTGAAGCCGGCACCTTCCATTGCGGCTTTTCGTTCTTCGATGGGGCGTAGAAATAATTTTTGTACGATACGTACTTTGTGTTGCTCCACTGGAATCTGTTCGCCACTGTAAAACTTGATGGCATTACTCTGGTTCGTCATTTTTTATTGGTTTTTAGTTTCGAAATAACAATTTTCTAAAGATAAAATCTTCAATTTGAAATTATCATCTTCGTTTCAAGATGTTTAGACTTTGAACGAAATTTATAATCGTTCAAAACAAAACATCTGAAAACCAATAGCGAGGAATTATTGTGTACAACTACACTTTACTAAAAGAGAAATTGCAGATTATTCTATATTTTGACGTTTGCGAAATTTTTTCATTTCTTTTTTTGTAAATTCTTTTGTAAAAAGCTCGTCATTAACATCCGCTTCGTATGATCCACCGCTTTTCAATCTGCAATTTCCATCTTTTGTCATAAACACAGGATCAATAAAAGCATAGTGGTTCACCCTGTCTTTCATGGTCTTACCGACTTCTTCTTCAGGGTTTACAAAATCTAAATAAAATAAGCTAAATCGTAATTGCCCTTGTTCCTTTATATCGTATTTGGCTATTGTCCCAAGGGGAGTCCCGGGATAGACACCTTGTCCTTCTTCAATCAAAATACCTGACTTATCAAGTCCTTCATACTTTGCCAAAGTACCATCTTCGTGTTCAACCAAAACAAAATTTGCAGCGCTCTGATAAGAAACTTCAGTATCCGTCCGATAATCGTTATCTCCCTTTATTTCAACAACGATCCCCTTACGAGCGGCAAATATCGTATCGCCCTCCAATACAATAAACTGATACGCAATCCAGTTTTTTGGTTTTGTTGAGCCAAAGTATTGCTCCCCCAAATTTGTCATTGTATAAACGGATACTTTTTTATTTAATCCTGTAGGTAAAAAATAAAGAAAATCGGGATCGAACCTTGGCTTGAGTTTACCGCGAATGTACCAGTAATTGTATCTATATGAAATACCTTGGTTTTCAATACTTGGTTTTACCGTAAACAACTCCCCGCCAGTTTCGGTTACATCTCTGTTAAAACTGTTAAAATGTGCATTATCAAGCTGGGTAAACCAAACGCTAAGAAAATAAGTTCCACATTTCTCTTTTTGAAAAGAGAACGATATACTTTGATCTGTGTTGCGTTTGCTGTCAACAGTAATGACACCGCTTTGTGCACTGGAATTCATAAAGATGAAACATCCAAAAAGGAATAAGATTAGGTAAGTGATTTTCATTTTTTGCAAGTTTGGTATGTTAACAATATTACATAATATTTTATGTTTGAGTGCTTCAAATAAATTCTTCTTTGAAAAAAAATTAAAGATATCTATCGTTTATACATTTTTATCATTTCCACACCAGTTCCAGCATTTTTTCAAGCCACTGCGCATCTACTTCCGTAAACATGGCTTTGTCTTTGCTGTCGATGTCGAGCACACCGATAATTTCGCCGGCCTTGTTTTTAAACGGAACCACAATTTCGGAATTCGAACGCGAATCGCAGGAAATATGACCTTGAAACTCATGAACATCTTCCACAACCAGTGTTTTTTGCTGATTATAGGCCGCCCAGCAAACACCTTTGTCTTTCTCCAGAACCTGACAGGCAACCGGTCCCTGGTACATATTCACCGTCATTTTACATTCGTCGAGCAAATAAAAGCCGGTCCAGAAGAAATAATCCATTTTGTGGTGAAGAACGGCAATAATTGTTGCCATTCTGGCTTGTGCATTATTACTCTTCAATACCAATTCGCTGAGTTGTTTATAGATGCGTTCGTATCGCCCTTCTTTCTTTTTGTCTTCCATCATGGCTTTTATTTTCTTCTGCGAAATAACAAAAATTTTCTTTGCCACTACGCGCTAAGCGGTTTGAAACAGCTAAGCGCTTATCCGAAGAAGGATGTTATCTTTCGGAAAGACAACATCACTCAAATCAAAATATTTATCGTATTCTTCTGTCCCAGACTTTTGGATTTCTACTTTGATGAAAGAATGCATAAACTTCGATGCAATCTCCTTCAATCGAAAATACAATGGAATATGGAAAACGTTTTAATACAGCAATTCTTACATCTTTTCGTAATCTCCGGAAACGTTTTGGGGTAATGCTTATCTGCTTTAGTTTTTCCTCGATTTCCGAAATAAATTCATCTCCTAATTTTTCTTTCTGAAGATTGTACCAACGCTGTGCATCGCGTAATTCGACCTCAGCAAAAGGATGAATTTTAAGGCGATAAGTCATTTATTTTGCAGTTCATTTTTGATTTCCTCCCAACTTCGCCATTCATCAGGATGATTTTTCATGTATTCTTTTCGCGCATCCACCTCCTGCAAAATTTCGGCATTATTATCCAGATCATCTTCAGTAATTGTCAAAAATGAATAATCTTTGGCCAACTCACGCATCAGCTCAATTATACTTTGGGCTTTGGGCGAATCTCCCTTTATTTTTACGGTAAAACTCATAATCATCAATACTAAATAATATCAAAGATACTGAATTTGATCTACTTTGAATTTGTCAAAGCTCATCAGAAATTTTTATTTTTGCGCCTAAATTTAAAGAACCATGGCACAGAAACCTTCGATACCCAAAGGTACCCGCGACTTTTCACCGGTTGAAATGGTGAGGCGTAACTATATTTTCGATACCATCAAGGATGTTTTTCGTTTGTACGGATTTCAGCCTATTGAAACACCGGCAATGGAAAACCTTTCAACGCTGATGGGAAAATATGGCGAGGAAGGCGATAAACTGCTGTTCAAAATCCTGAATTCGGGCGATTTTATTTCGAAGGTTCCGCAGGAATTACTCGACGAAAAAAATTCAAACAAACTTACCACACATATTTCGGAAAAAGGCTTGCGCTACGACCTGACCGTCCCTTTTGCCCGTTACGTGGTGCAGTACCGCAACGACCTTGTTTTTCCGTTTAAGCGTTACCAGATTCAACCGGTTTGGCGTGCCGACCGTCCGCAAAAAGGGCGTTACCGCGAATTTTACCAGTGCGATGTGGATGTGATTGGCAGCGATAGTTTGCTGAATGAAGCGGAACTGGTACAAATCATCGATAATGTTTTCGAGCGCCTGCAAATCAACACTGTTGTTAAAATAAACAACCGGAAAATTTTAGCCGGAATTGCCGAAGCCATTGGCGAAGCCGACCGTATTGTTGATATTACCGTTGCCATTGACAAACTGGATAAAATCGGCCTGGAAAAAGTAAATGCCGAAATGCTTGAAAAAGGAATTTCGGAAACGGCGGTTGAAAAACTGCGGCCTATTTTGGAACTTAGGGGCAGCACGCCCGAAAAATTGGAGCAGATTACCACCGTAATTGGAAAAACAGAAATTGGGGCTAAAGGAATTGCTGAAATGCAGACTTTGTTTGCCTACATCGAAAATTTTAATTTGAAAACCGACGTGGAACTAGACCTGACTTTAGCCCGCGGATTAAACTACTACACCGGTGCCATTTTCGAAGTAAAATCGAAAGACGTGCAAATTGGCAGCATCTGCGGTGGTGGCCGTTACGACGATCTGACCGGCATTTTCGGAATGCCCGATGTTTCGGGTGTGGGCGTTTCATTTGGCGCCGAGCGTATTTACGATGTACTTACCCAACTCGACCTATTCCCCGAAGAATCGCTGGAAACAACAAAAGCCCTCTTTGTTAATTTTGGAGAAAAAGAAGAAGCGTATTGTTTGCCGGTGTTGGCACAGCTTAGAAAAGCCGGCGTAAATGCCGAAATTTTCCCGGAAAATGCCAAAATGAAAAAGCAGATGAATTATGCCAACCGGAAAAACATTCCGTATGTAATTCTGGCCGGCGACAATGAAATAGCAGCTAAAAAGTTCACGCTGAAAAATATGGAAAGCGGTGAACAACAGTTGGTAAGTTCTGAAGAACTGATAAAAATTCTATCTTGACCGTTTTTTCCAAATGATCGGATTTCTACTGTTATGAAAAACAGCAAATACAACAATCCTTGTTTCAATTACAGTAAAGTAAACTGAAAATGGGAAGCGGGAAACCACTGCTTTTCTTACATTTTTCAGCACTTGGGGAAACTGTTTTGGGCTTTTTACTATTCGCGAAAGTACCTTTTCAACTTCCAGCAAGAACTCTTCTCCAAGCTTAAACCGCTGAAGATCATACCATTCTTTTGCTAACTTCAGATCAAGCTCTGCAAAAGGGTTAATGATTAAACGATAATCTTTCATTTAGAGAGAAGTCGTTTTTTAACTTCTTCCCACGAATCTCCCGCTTCAGAATTTTCTTTTACAAACTCATATAGTGATTTCAATTCATTCACAATATTTTCATATACATCTGAATCGGCAGATAAAACTGTAACAAATTCATAATCACGGGCAAGCTCTTTCAAAAGCCTTACTATACTTTGGGCTACAGGGTCTGAATCTTCAATTTGTACAATATATTGCATAATTTGAGTATTGAACTCATCAAATATACGACTTTTACCCATGATGTAGTTTCGATAAAAATTCTATATTCGCATTGTCAGAATCTGCGACAATAAGTAGTATTATGAATATTCAGGTGCCAGACCGGCTTGTTAAAACCTTCGGCGGGGACGTTCGTTTTCCGTGATACCCTATTGCACTTATTTACAGAATACGAGTTCGTATTTTGTATTTATTTC
>JBKEDN010000318.1:0-1623 GCA_047975435.1 Draconibacterium sp.
GTTACCGTTTCAACCGGAGCAACATGAAGGATGGCATCTTTGACAACCTTCTGCGCAGGATGGTCAAAGCAGAGCCGTTGCCGTACAAAATTTATTGCTTAAATGCCTAATTCAATAAAATGTTTCATTGCCATGGGCCGGAAGATATTTAACGAAGTAAACAGCCAGCAGCGCCCCGAACTTTTTTGGTTGGTAATACCCGAAACATTCACTTTGTAGGTGAAGTACTGATCGGAGGTACCTTCGTTTTCGCGGCTCCAGGCCAATCCGGTAATGGGGTTCGCCGATAAAGCGTTCTCCATTGCCACAGTGTAGTTATCTTTTACAAAACCGGCACGGATTTTTTCCAAATCCTGCATATCAATATTTTGCGAACTTCCGAAAAAGGGTAACGCTAAACCGAAAAATAAAAGCCATTTTCTCATTGTATAATTTTTTGATTTTTCTTGTCTTTTTGGCCTTCAAAAATAGAAAATATAAAGAAGTCTGAAAGATTATTTGAGCAGATCGGAATTTTGAATGCTTACATTTCCGGTGGTTTTCTCCGGCTCTTTTTTTCGGAGTGTTGTTTCTTGCTTTCCACGCGTTTGAGGCGCGAAACCAGTGTGGGTTTGGTTTTAAACCTTTTCTTCGGCGGGGTGAGGGCTTTTTCAATCAAGTCAAAAAACAAGACAGTAACTTTTATACGGTTGCGAAGCTGGCTGCGTTCTGCATCCGACGCAAGAATGAGTTCACCTTCCGAGTTTATCCTGTTTTTTAACTTTTTGAAAAGGATGCTTTTTTCATCATCAGAAAATACTTGCGACAATTCAACTGAAAAACGCAGCTCAACTTTTGTATTTACTTTGTTGACATTTTGTCCGCCGGGGCCGCTACTTCTACTTGCCGAGAAAGTACATTCAGTTTCCAATTGTTTTTTTATTTCTTCAGAGAGGCGCATTTTATCCGTTTCTGCTAATTACTTCCAACTTTGCCGGGTTGGTAATTTCAATGTTTTTACCATCAAGGCTGATGATTTCTTCTTTCTCAAACTCTTTCAGGAATTTAATGGCACTTTCAGCCGATATAGAAGCAAAATCAGCCAGGTCTTGCCGGGTAAGAAAGGAGAAGATGTCTTCTTTCAGAAAATCTTTATGCGATAGGTAAAGCAGTGCCGAAGCCAGCTTTCCACGCATTTGTTTGTACGATACATTTTTGATCACTTCCAGTAAATGCCTTTCGTTGCGGTAGTTTTTTGAGGTTACCTCCAGTGCAAACGAAGGGTTGTCGAGCAAAATTTGTTTGAGGCTTTCTTTCTCAATCATACAAATTTCGGCATTGGTAACGGCCTGCGTGGAGTAGGTATGAACCGGTTCGCCAAAAATGGACGCAAAAGCCAGAAAGTCGCCCGGTTTGGCCACCCCAATATTTATTTGCTTGTCGAAACCTGTTTGAAGATAAATTTTTACCAGTCCCTGTACCACATAAATAACATAAGGCGCAAAAGCACCTTGTTTAAAAATAACTGCTTATCTCCTTGGGTCAAGTTGTTTTTGTAATATCATTAAATGTAACTGGTGCAGTATCTACGGCTTGTTGCATCAAGCGATAAAATAGTTTTCCTCGGTATGTTGATAGCTTCCG
>JBKEDN010000001.1:0-2356 GCA_047975435.1 Draconibacterium sp.
TTTGTAAGTCCCCCCAAGGTCAGTTTTACGACTTCCTTGGACTTGGGGGGCAATTTTTCCATGGCCCGAGCCAGGCCGTCATAAATTTCGAGAACCGCTACTTCCTTAAGGAAAAAGGAATCGGACTGCTTTTCCTTGATCTGATCCATTTGGGCTTCCGATCGAAGCTTCAGGGCCTTGTTCTTAAGTTGGTCCAGACACTTGTTTTTTATGGAAGTATATAAATAGGCCTTCATCCCGGGCTCTTCCAGATCCAATTTCTTGGACCAAAGCTTTAAAAAGACCTCCTGGACAATGTCCTTGGATTGCTCCATATTTGTCATGTACCTATTGGCAAATAGGCACAAAACGGCAAAATGGGCATCGTATAAGGCCCGAAATTTAAATTGAAGATCCCTAATGTTCTTTGAACGGTTCAAACCCGTAATATTTTAAATCTATGCCTCTGAATCGAAAACAGTATCCTATACCTGAGTAGCAGGAAATTTCTCCAAATTTTCAATCAAAATAATCCCCTTCCGTTAATAACGTTCCGTAGTTTAAATATAATCATTTTATCATTAGTGAGCACTTAAAAACCGTTGATTTTCAATTGTTTAGAATTCAGTTCTTTGACATCTTTGTAATCTTAATCCGTAAGTATCTCTCTTACAGTGGTTTTGTCGAGTAGCGATATGCTCAATATCTGTAATATTTCGTAGATCCTACGTCGTAATCTGAGCTTGTTCCCTATTATTGCCAAAAGGCAATAGGCGATGATGGCGCAATAGATCTGTATCTTGACCGCATTGATAGTGGTTCCCCAGAACGATTTGATCCTGAGGTGCTGTTCCATCAATTTGAAAAACAGTTCCACCTCCCAGCGTTTCTTGTACAAAAGCGCTATTTCCTTGGCATCGAGGTCGGTATTGTTGGTTAGGAAGACTAACTCCTTTTGGCTCTCGTTGTCATAATATTTGATGCGCCTCAGTTTTTCGGGATAGTCCTTATTTGGAATAATGGCCCCCCAATCTACCTGTTTGGTCGTATTTCACCCCGTTTGTCCTGTCCGCTGCCATGGAGTACATTCTCCTGAACCGCATGTTCTCCTTGGCCCGGGTAACGAAAAAGGCCTTTTGAAGGTGGATCTTGACTAGGCGGGCAAAGTCGATATACGCTTTGTCCATGACATAAAAGCTTCCGGCCTCGTAGACGATGACATCGAGCACGTTGACCTCATGTAGACTGGCCTTGGATATGAGCAGGAAGCTCGGCACCGACGTCCTTACGTCGTATAGGGTATGGAGCTTTATCCCTCCCTTGGCCTTTCGGAACTCGGTCCACCAGAAAACGCTAAGGCAAAGATCTATCGTAGTCGAATCAAGGGCGTATACATTGCCTTCCAGGTCGATCTCGAAATCGTCGCGATAACAGCTTTTCCTGGCCTCGTCGATAAGGGCATAGGCGAACTCCTCGAAGATCTTGTAGCTTCTTTTTTCGTTGGCGATCCCCAGGTTGCGCCGCGAAACGGTGGTCCCGAACCCCAAATGATAATATTTGGGACGATGGGCCTCCAAGCTGAGCATAAGGTCGCGCATACTGTCCCTTGAGGTCAGTTGGCCGAATACGGTGCAGAGCATCTGGTTCCAACAGGTAAAGCTCCTGACCTACCTGTTTCCCTGATGGGATTCGACGATACGGTCGAAGACCCTCCTTGGAAGGAACTCGGTAATCTGGGCGAAGACATATTTTCCTTGGTTCATGTGATTTTTTGACAAAAATCACATTTTCCGATTCAAATCGTCACGCTATCAAAAACTGCCGCAGATACGATATACAAAGAATTCCAAAGAACTTAGTTTAATGTTTAATGCCCAATAGTGGAAGCATTCCAATTTTTATTCGACCTATTTCGGGAACATTTTCCAGAACCAAATCCGTTATCAGATGAAACCCACGACTATACTTGGGTAAGGTAATTTCCTTTTGATATACTTGCATAGATTGTATTTTTTTACGGTTGAATTCAGTATTGATTAGGTTTAAGTATCGTTGTGGTGTATCTGTACCTTCAATTTACACCTATTAAACCGTTGTGGTGCATTAAAACCGAACTCAAAAATCATCAATAAAAATTTTGATTTTGTTATCTTTTGAGATAAATTTGTTCGATGGTTAGGAAAATAATCTTTTATGAAAACCACTTTAGCGATTTCTATCAAAAACAGGACAAAAAGGTAAGAGGAAAAATCCAATACGTTCTTGAACTGATAAAACAAGTTGAACGTGTTCCCGAAAAATTTCTAACACATTTGACCGGAACTGATGGACTTTACGAAGTCCGAGTGGAATATCAATCGAACATTTACCGAATTTT
>JBKEDN010000079.1:0-2064 GCA_047975435.1 Draconibacterium sp.
GCCTATGAAATCGGAATGCAGTTCCTTGATTACCGAAAAATCATCAAGACTTCCCTTTATTTTCTGGACTTTTAGCTCTTGGTTGGGCTTTTTGAGCTTGGTCACCAAATATGGATTTTTCGGGCCCGGTTCGTCAGAACTTGTTACTAATGTCATCAGACCGTCAAGTGTTTCTTTCTGTTCCCTATCGAGCAATCTATCAAGTTGGTCGGCCATTTCGTTTTCGAAAAGATTGAGGGCGTTTCGAATGGTTTCGGCAAAAAGATAATATCTGGGCCTCTCGATCCTGCGTTCGTCCAAAAAATCGATAAGGGAATGGAAAATATCCTTTGGGCGGAGAGATGTCCTCACAAGGGCCGTCGCCTCTTTTTCGAACCCAAGAACGTTATCATTGAAAGGAAAATATCGCAGTACGCTGAGTATCTTGTGCCTGTGCACCACATAGATGCTTTTTGAATAGTCGGTCAGATTGGGCTTCTTCTTTAACCTGAGAAGTTTGGCAACGAACTTGATATCCTCCTTTCGGAACTGGTCGGGGGTATAGAATTTCTTTCCGTACTTAAAATAACCCAGCTGGAGTATAAAGCCCAGCTTCGTTACTTTTTTTCTGAAGCGGATTTTATTTTCAGAAATCTCCCTTGTAGTAAAAAGGGTTTTTTGTTCGCTTGGCGTAAGGGTAGGCGGGCTATTGAAAGCATCGATTTCCTCTTCCTTGAACAGTTGTATTCGGGGCATGTATGGAGTTTTCGTTCAATATAGGAAACTATACGCCGGTATGAACTAATCATCCCCTTTTAAAGTCAACGTTCAGTTTTTATGTCAATTGCCTTAATAAAAATACTGAACACCGTCTTTATATATAAAAATTCTCTCCTCTTTGCCTTTGGTCAAATTCCTGAGAAGGAACAATGCGTTCGTGGGCACATTTTCAAATTCAAGTTTATCCGGAATATTTTTCCTAATCCCCAAGCTCACCCAACAGCCATCCCAATAAAAAAGTTCGTACTTGCAGTCGTCATAAATGTTATTTGTATCACTTCTTGGTGTCAAACCTACTTCTTTTATTGTTTGGGCTTTGCCCAAATCCATTGCCAGCCATATATTCTTAAAATCGGTAGGATCTTCAATGAAAACAACATGATCAACAATATCCATTGATCTGTCATCATTCAATGCAATCAAATAATCGTCACGATGGCCGTTAAATGCTATTCCCAAATGTTGGTCCTTGACCCATTTGGAACCATAGGGCACGCCTTGTATTCTTGTTCCGTTTTCTGAATAAAACGAAACATCTGCAATATTGCAACCTTCCTCTAGTATAGGAGGAAGTAGATATCGCACATAACGAAATTTTTCTGATATATTGGTATTAAATCTTTTGGTTACGAATTCCATTGGTGCCACAGGTCTATTTTTGACCACAAATAGATCTTTGGCATCTCTAAAATCCGAAAAGTTGCTGCCCTGGAAACGCCCATCCAACAAACTATTAGTCCTATCTATGTGCCGCTGTTTTAATGGAAATTTTCTATAAAGTGTTTGGGATTCCAATTTGTCCTTGTCAGGCCTGAGAAACCTTATTTCCCCATTTTTCTCAAGTAGGATAGGATCACTAATTGGATGAATAACCCCATCTCCATTAATTGTAGCGGCAAGGTAGACCACGCCGATTCCCATATCGTTAAAGGTAACTTTATTGTTTTCCGCTATGGTCATTGCCACAGGTGTCCAATTGGTGTTATCAAAGGTGCAAAGAAAAAAAGGTTGGCCTTCTTTGGCATCTAAGTCTAGAACAATGTCACTCGTCTGAACATGTTGACTTGTAACATCAATAAAGTTTCTTTTTTTAAAAAAAGGTGGAATGGATTCATAATTAGAGCTTAAGAGCTTGTGTGGTTGCAACGCATAAGTCCTCCTGAAAATTTTGGATATGGAGTTTACGGGCATAAATTCATCCGGGTCTGACTCACTACCTTGAAAGAACAAAAAGCTTCCTTTTTTATCAAGCACAGCGTTCATATCATGGCCTGAAGGGTTGTCCGCCCATTTATAGATGAAATC
>JBKEDN010000114.1:0-7458 GCA_047975435.1 Draconibacterium sp.
TTTAGAGACTGTTTAAAATTTATCGAATCATTCTATTATTCGTCTTTTTCACTACTTCTGCGTTGAAATTTCCTTAAATAGCTGGTGCTATTCGCGTCAATTCCGCCTTGAATTAGTAAAAAAATACTTCATAATACCTTTAATTTATAAAATTTAAACAGACTCTTAAGCTTTCAGAAAAAAAGCACCGTGAAAATTCACAGTGCTTTTTGTTGTTCAGTCTTTCAAACAGCTGTTAATTAAGTTTTGCCATTTTTCTGCCGATTGTAATTCTCCGTTAAGCTGCGAATTTTCTTCCGCATTGTAAAACTCCCAAACAACAGCGGGTTTATCCTTTCCTTTGGGAAGAAAATTTAAACACAAACGTTCAATTATCTTCGAGCTCTGCTTATTATATGTCACAATCCGGCTCTTATTATCCATTTTACAAGATTTTACCTGGGCCAGGTTCATATATTGAACATCCGCATTATCATTCAAATCCTTAACAAAAAATACATAACCGTTTGTTTTATCCATTCCCACGGTATAATTTCCACATTGTTCGTATTCTGTAATTTTACAGTTGTGTTCGTTGGCTGTCTGTGTCATTAACTTCAGCATTCCCTGCCCTTTTCGGGCTCTTTTCCGGCTTAACATGTAAAGAGGAATAACAACGATTGCAATTAATACCAATCCGATAATGGTAGTTTCCGAATCCATAATTTCAATTTTTAAAATTAATAAACCGTACTGCGAACTACTGTCGCAATACATAAAAATATTCGAACAACCCAGGCAAATAAAAAGTCACGTATAACTCAATTAGAGCCACATACGATGCCCGGGAAATAATCAGTTTCTGATTGTTTGAAATTTATGGATTACCAGAAATAGTGAAAGGGAAATATTAAATCAGCTTTTCGGTAACGTAGCAAAAAAGTCTCTGAAACCCGAATGTATTGTACAAACTTGTTTTCAAGCAACCACCCTGATACCTGGGCGAAGCCAAGAAAACTGGTAAACAAAGATTGTGAAGTTACCGGTGTGTTGTTCCGTACATCCGAAATCTGTTTTTCAGGTTCAGAAAAGTAAAAAGAAACACTGTTTGAAACAGCCGACCAATAACCTTCACCATGCGCTGTGCCGGCAAAGGAAGTGTCTTTCTCAGCATATGTTCCGGTTCCTAAACCAATACCATAACTATAGACTGAAAGCAGTACAGCTGTTCCTAATAACCTTAAAATACGATTCATGTTTCGTTAAAAAAGCCTTCTAATCTACAAACATTTACAGCTCGTTATTTTCAATTATTCAGAATAAATAAAAAAATAAGGCTATTGTTCTTTCGGGGTAACAAATAGTTAAGAAATTACTTATCCAGGAAACACAAGATCACGGTCGATACAAAGATGGTTTCTGTTTGAAGAGTTTTTTTTGAAAAATTTTTCGTGTAATAAACATCTTAACGTTTATAATAAATAGTTTTGATTTTGAGTTTTATACAAAGAATCATCCATTTAAAAACTATTTTTGTCGCGTGGCAAAAAAGAATACACATAGCAGTTCGGCCGGAAGTAAAACGGCAGGCAAACCAAAACAATCATCAAAGCGTAAATCAAAAAAGAAGGGTAAAAAATACCCCATCCTCCGCTGGATTGGCAAAGCAGGCCTTGTATTATTTTTATTGGCATGCTTGTTTTTCATACTGGTATTTTTAGGTGTTTTGGGGCCCGTTCCGTCAAAAGATCAGTTGCAGATTATTAATAATCCTTTGGCGTCGGAAGTATATTCTGCTGATGGAAAAATTTTGGGGCGTTATTATGTCGAAAATCGCAGTTATGTTTCTTTTGATGAGATTTCGCCCAATGTAATAAACGCTTTGGTAGCTACCGAAGATTCCCGTTTTTACGAACATCGTGGCATCGACGAAATTGCCCTGGCACGTGTTCTGGTAAAATCTGTTTTGCTCCGCAACGACCATTCGGGTGGTGGAAGTACCATTAGCCAGCAAATTGCCAAAAATCTTTTCCCCAGGGTAAATTACGGCCCGCTTTCGATGCCTGTAAACAAACTGCGCGAAGCCATAATCGCGTATCGCCTTGAAAGGATTTATTCAAAAAATGAAATTCTGGCCTTATATCTGAACACGGTTCCTTTTGCCGAAAATACTTTTGGGATTGAAGTAGCTGCCGAACGTTTTTTTTCCAAATCGCCTTCGAAACTTGATGTGCACGAAGCCGCCGTTTTGGTGGGCATGCTAAAAGCCAATAACTATTACAATCCGCGGCTCCACTCCGACCGGGCACTGGGCCGCCGGAATGTTGTGATCGACCTGATGGTAAAAAACAATTACCTGAATACAGAAGAAGCCCCTTTTTACAAAGAAAAACCGCTGGGCGTGCGTTACCGGATGATTTCGTACAACCAGGGGCCGGCACCCTATTTTGTTGAAATGCTTAAACCCGAGCTCATGGAATGGTGTGAAAACCATCAGAATGAAAAAGGCGAGCATTACAACCTTTATACCGACGGATTAAAGATAACCACCACGCTGGATTATAACCTTCAGATTTATGCCCAGCAGTCGGTAAAAGAATACATGAAAGATCTTCAAAAAAGGTTTGACGAACACTGGAAAGGCCGTGATATCTTTAAATCGAACCCGGCAATACTGAAAAGTGCAATCCAAAACCTGAATACCAGCGGTAGAAAATACCAGGAAGAACTGGAAACCTACAAGGCAAAAACCCACGCTACACTCTTTAGCTGGGATGGATTGGAGTCGATGGAACTGACCCGGCTCGATTCGCTAAAACACTACCTGAAAATGCTCAATGCCGGTTTTATTGCCATCGATCCGCAGAAAGCTGCACTAAAAGCATGGGTGGGTGGAATTGATTACCGCTTTTTTAAATTCGATCACGTAACTGCTCCCCGACAAACAGGATCAACATTTAAGCCATTTGTTTACCTCACAGCGCTGGAAGAAAATATTGCGCCCGATACCTATTTCCCCAACCAGTTAAAAGTCTATAGCGAATACAACGACTGGACACCCAGAAATTCGCACGACGAATACGTAGGTTACTACAACATGAAAGGCGCGCTGGCAAAATCGATCAATACGGTTTCGGTAGATGTTTTGCTCGAAGCCGGGATTGACGAAACAATTGAGATTGCGCACGACCTGGGGATTTCAGCCGATCTTCCTGAATATCCGTCTCTTGCACTGGGTGTAGCATCTATTTCGCTAAAGGAAATTGTGGAAGCATATGCCGGAATTGTAAACGACGGGGTTCCGGTAAAAGCCAATTACCTGGTTCAGATTTCGGATAAAAACGGAAAAGTACTTGAAACTTTCGAACCCCGGATTGAACGTAGCCCGGTGGTATCGTCCGAAAATTGCAGGGCTGTGTTAAAAATGATGGTATCCGTTATAGATGAAGGAACCGGGCGAGCCATCCGGACAGTTTACAATATTCCCGGAGATTTTGCCGGGAAAACGGGTACCACCCAAAATAATTCTGACGGCTGGTTTATCGGAATTACGCCTAAACTGGTTACCGGCTGCTGGGTGGGTGCTGACGATCCGCGTGTACATTTCAGAACCACCACTTACGGACAAGGAGCTTACATGGCCTTGCCGATTGTCGGGAAATTCTTTTATAAAACGTATCGTGACAGCAAATATTCAAACTTAAAAAACAGTTCGTTTGGCCTGCCGGGAACAGAAATGCTGGTGATGCTGAGTAAACCGGGGTACAAAGATGTGCTCGACATTGAGAAACACGATTTTAACCTGGCAGATATTTTTAAACGAAAGAAACCCGACGAACTGGGCAAAACCCGTCAGCGTGAAGTAAAAACAGAAGACGATGGACAGCTCTGGAAAAAGATCAAAGGTATTTTCAAAAAGAAAGACAAGCGGAAATAACAAAGCAATTTACTGCTCATGTGTAAAAATACGGCTCAAGGCTTCTTTTTTCAGATGAACACCATCATAAAAATCAGCACCCGACAAGCCAAGCCGGCCGGGATCGGAAGATCCGATTACGTTGAAATTGTATTCCTCTGCCAAAGCAATTAATGCTTGTTCGGCTTTAAAAATACCTTCGTAACCGGGCGATTTCCGATAATATTCAAAAGCTTTGGGATGATACGGCGGAATATATAAACTTACACGGCTGCCGTTGTCTTTCAGGTATAGCAACACTTTTGCAAAGTCTTTTACTTTTTCAGGCTGAACATCGTTGAAATTCTCGTCGGTACTGCTGTAACAATATTTCAGGGCCAGCCGCTCACTTTCCTGTAACGAGGTGTTTTCAATCTTTTGAGGTAGTTTACGGGCACCGTCCGGCAAAATCATCATCTTACTGCTCAAAAGTGTGTCGCTTACCAAAAAAGCTTCACTTTTACCCCGCAAACGCAAAGCTCGTAAAGCATACCTTCCTGAAAAAAGTTTTGTGATCCGGTCTTCAAAATAATCGGTTTCCATTTCTCTGCGACTCTTTCCGCTTATTCCGGCAACATTATCAAAAAGCCGAATTTCATTTCGTAATTCGAGCCAGGGCTGTTTGTTGAACCGATCGCCAAACAACCATTGGTCGGCACAAACAATGATCTCTCCGGGAAGCTTCCCCATTTTAACATAAATCCCCAGGAAACCACACATATCTTCTACCGTTCCGTTGGTTACCGATGCATTAAAAAAGCTTTTACCCGGAAACACTTCGTGACTTAAATTCAATGTACGGCTGGAGCCAAGTACCAGCACATTGGGAACTTCAGTCTCTTTTATCCATTCTTTCTTCAAAATACGTGAATTCAGATTCACAGGGCCCGCTACATTTTTACCATGTTTCAAAGCCTCAACCAACGGTTTTATATAAGCATGGTTAAGCTGATAATCCGGGTCAATTCTGTAGTTAAACGTCCCGATCAGTACCAACGGAAGTACAATTATCAGCAATATTTTATAGAGGCTTTTCTGCATATCAAAATTGAAAGTAAATAAACAGTCGGTCGCTCGTAAAAGCGTACAATACCGAAAATAAAAGAAGATAATAGCTTGCTGACCTTACCCAAACGGAAGATTCAGAAATATCCAGTGCAAACGATTTTTGGCGTTGTTTCCACTCGGCCACGATCAGAACAAATGTAAAAAAGGCGGCTTCCAGCCACTGTTTGGGATTGGCTAATACAAACATATCCACATCTCCTGCTTTCAACAAAATAATATTGCTTAGATAATGAAATGCTTCGCTGATATTTTTTGCCCTGAAAATCACAAACAAAAAACTCACTACAAGAAAAGTAACTGCAACCCAAAGCAAATCCTTTCCACGAGCTGCTTTTCGATGTTTGGCGCCCGTAAAAGGTTTTGATAACAAATAAGCAAAACCATGCAGCATTCCCCACACAATAAAAGTCCAGTTTGCTCCATGCCAAAGGCCGCTCACACCAAACGTAATAAGAATATTGCGAATATAACGTGGTTTACTACAACGGTTTCCACCCAACGGAATATATACATAATCGCGAAACCAGGAAGACAAGCTGATGTGCCAGCGTGACCAGAATTCCTGCAAGTTTCGGGAAAAATAAGGATTACGGAAGTTATCCATTAAGCGAAACCCCAGCAAGGCGGCGCTGCCAATTGCAATATTCGAGTATCCCGAAAAATCACCATAAATTTGTATGGAAAACAAAAAAGCTCCCAAAAGCAATGTTCCCCAACCTGCCGATCCGGAGTGGCTAAAAACCTGATCGACCAGTGGAGCCACCGTATCGGCTACTGCAACCTTGGCAAACAAACCCCAAAGTATTCGTCGGAAACCTTCTGCCGCTGTCGGATAATCAAAGGACTTTTTTTCGTGAAACTGCGGCAACAAATGAGAAGCCCGTTCGATTGGCCCGGCAACCAATTGAGGGAAAAAAGCTACAAATGCAAAAAAGGAAATAACATCGCGGGTAGCCTGTGTTTTCCCTTTATACACATCAATTGTATAACTCAAGGTTTGAAAGGTGTAAAAGCTGATTCCCACCGGTAAAACAATGTTCAGGGTAAACGGATGCAGCTTATAACCAAACTGTTGCACCAGTAAATTCAATTCCTCTGCAAAAAATCCGAAGTATTTAAAAAATCCAAGAATACCAAGGTTAACCAGGATGCTTAGCCAAAGAAAGCGCTTTTTCCTCTTTCTGTCATCTGTTTGTGTGATCTGAATTCCACAGGTATAATCAACCAACGAACTTAAAACGATCAAACCCAAAAAACGAACATCCCAGCAGCTGTAAAAGAAATAACTTATAACTAGCAAAAACACATTTCGGCGGGTAATATTTTTTGCGAATATCCCCCAGTAAAGGAAGAATACAAGCGTAAGAAACAATATAAACCCAACAGAATTAAACAGCATTTGTTATTGTTTTTTTGATGGATTACTCGCTTCAAAATCATCAAAGTAAACATATTGATCTTTCTCCGGCGCCCAGGTTGAATCGTCTCCCCCCATAAAAACGCTAAAAAATACCTGATCAATATTCAGTGTTTCAATGTCACGAAAACGAATTGTATCTGTTTCGCAAACCAACTTGCCGTCGAGCCATCCCCGCACAATTCCATTCTTTTTCCCGGGATCATTCATCTGAATGTACTGTTTTAGCGTGTACCATTTTCCGGCTTCTGCTTGTACAACCTCTCCATTTGGATATTTCCACACCAGCGGGTCACCAAATTTTCCGGGTTGATCGGGATAATACAGATAAAAACTCAGCTTCCCGTTTTCCCAAAACATCATGCGGGCACTCCAACCATCGGATCCGTTGGGGACATTCCCTCCTGAATTACCTTTTCCACCGGCCAGTCCCGGTAGTTTTCCTCCACGCCGAAAGTCAAAACCTTCTGCAAATTTGAGCCGGTACGTTAGGTAAAAAGAATTTGAAGGAACAAGCGGAGTGCTCCACTGCGCCCCCACCACCGGGCCGAAGCGGCCTTTATCGATCAATACCGACATGTATTTATTGTTGTCCTCTTCGCCAACCGACAAAGGATAAGGAGTTATACCCAGTTTGTAAAAAACATAGTCTTGTTTACCACACAAAATATGTGTTCCGGTCCATTCTTTTTTTAACTGTTTTTCGGAGTATTTGCCAACTTCATCCTTTTCAAAATCAATAAAAACCGACTCGTTCTCATTTTTTTGATCTCCGTGAGAAACACAACCTGCCACCAGAAAAAGAAGTAAAACAAAGAATGTAGTAAAGTGTATTTTTTGTATTGACATGCTGATTATTCCGAACAATGGTTTTACACCCTAAAGAAAATAAATTTAGAAGTTAATCTGACGGATGAAATAAATTAAGGAAACCTCTAAAAATTAAAAATCTACCAATCAGCCTATTATAATAGTAAATAGTATCTTAGGAGCATATTCTTATACAATGAGGACAAGATACAAAGCAACAGGGACAAAC
>JBKEDN010000157.1:0-22263 GCA_047975435.1 Draconibacterium sp.
AATATTGTTACCGTTTCAACCGGAGCAACATGAAGGATGGCATCTTTGACAACCTTCTGCGCAGGATGGTCAAAGCAGAGCCGTTGCCGTACAAAATTTATTGCTTAAATGCCTAATTCAAAAAATCGATTCTAAAAGAAGGAAGGCACCAGTTGGAAAAGGTAAACTGGATTTTTCATAACGGCATTGGCTATTTATTTTCCCGGCCTGTAAACGTAAATGTATCAAACCAGGAACAAAGCGGCAGTTGGTATTCAATAAACAAACAGGCTGATTCTCCGAAAGAAAAGGTAAGCCTGAAAGTTTTTAAACTTTGGATCGACCACGGCAACCGGCCTGAAAATGAAAGTTACGAATACATTGTAGTACCTTCGGTTACCGAACAGCAACTGGAGAATTCATCGGATCGGGGAATCTCTATTTTGGCTAATTCGGCTGAAATTCAGGCAGTAAAGCATTCCGGGTTGCAATTGTGCCAGGTGGTGTTCTACAAAGCCGGAGAACTTAAAATCTCTGAGGATCTGAAAATTACATCCGATCATCCGGGGATTGTAATGCTTAAAATGGATGGAGATAAAGTGACGGGCCTGTCGGTGGCCGATCCTACACGAAAGTTGAAGAAATACCACCTTTCTGTTTCCGGAAAAGTAGATAAAAAGGGTGAGAGTTTTTCTGCTTCTTGGGACGAAAAGAGCCAAATGACCAATATTACTGTGGATTTGCCTCAGGAAGTTTACAGTGGAAAGAGCGTAACCATTGAATTGTAAAAATATAAAAATGAATAAGTTACATATAATGTTTGGAATCCTGTTTTTTCTGTTGTTTTCCTCGTTTGGCTGCGATAAGGAGGAAACTAACAGCAACACAGATGAAAACAAAAATGTCAATCACCCGCGTATTTTGCTTTTAAAAGGAGAGGAACAGCAAATTAAAGATTTGATAAATGCTGATCCCACCTGGTCAAAAATACACCAGGCCATTCTTACTGAATGCAGTAAAATATTAGCAAAATCGCCGGTAGAAAGAGTGCTGATTGGCAGAAGGTTACTCGATAAATCGCGGGAATGTTTGCGGAGGGTGTTTTATCTTTCCTATGCCTGCCGAATGACAGGGAAGGAAGTGTATTTTACCCGCGCCGAATCCGAAATGCTGGCAGTAGCCGGGTTTAGTGACTGGAACCCTTCCCATTTTCTTGATGTGGCCGAAATGACTATGGCAATGGCCATCGGCTACGACTGGCTGTACGAAAAATTGTCTGAGAGTTCCCGTGAAAAAATACGTGAAGCCATTGTTTCAAAAGGTTTGCATCCTTCATTCGACAGTAAATACAATTGGTTTCTAAGCTCTTCGAACAACTGGAACCAGGTTTGCAATGCCGGTATGACATACGGAGCGCTTGCCGTGCAGGAAGATTATCCGGATCTTTCAACAAAAATTATCGATCGTGCTTTTGAAACCATTAAATTGTCGATGGCTGAATACCAGCCCGACGGAGTTTATCCCGAAGGATACGGTTATTGGGGATACGGAAGTTCTTTCAACGTAATGTTTTTAAGCGCTGTGGAAAAAGTGCTGCACAGAGGTGATGAATTAAATGCTACTTCTGGTTTTCTCGAAACGGCCCGGTATCTGGAGCATGTTCTGGCGCCATCCGGAAAATGTTTTAATTATAGCGATTGCGGCCTTGGCGGAAGCCTGAATTCGGCCATGTTTTGGTTTGCTGAAAAATCAAATAATCCGGCGCTGCTGTGGTCGGAAAATAAATTCCTTCAAAACAGTGATTTTTCCAAATTCACCGGCGATCGCCTTCTTCCTGCAATTATGATCTGGGGAAAAAATATCCCGCTCGATAAAATTTCCGAACCGTCAGAAAAAAGCTGGATGGGACAGGGTGCCAATCCGGTGGCAATGATGCGTACATCGTGGACCGACGAAAATGCTGTTTTCCTGGGTTTTAAAGCCGGTTCTCCATCTGTAAACCACGGGCATATGGATGTGGGTTCTTTTGTGGTGGAGGCCGAAGGTGTACGCTGGGCTTTCGATCCCGGAATGCAGAATTACGAATCGCTCGAATCAAAAGGAATGTCCATTTTTGGACGTAGCCAGGATGCGCAACGTTGGACCATTTACCGGATGAACAATCATTCACACAATGTTTTAACCGTAAACAACGAGCTACAGAAAGTATCAGGCTATGCCAAAATTGATAAATTTTCGGATGCAGATGATTTTAAGTTTGCGGTTTCCGATATTTCACCGGTTTATAAAGATTTATTGAAAAAAGCAGTGCGCGGTGTTGCTATCAAAGATGAAAAATACGTAGTTGTTCGCGATGAGATTGAAACACCCGGCAAAGCAGTAACGCTAAAGTGGGCAATGTTCACCTTTGCTGAAGTTGAATTAGGTGAAAAGTCAGCCACACTTACCATCGGGGATAAAAAATTATACCTGAAAGTGGAAGGGCTGCAAAACCTGAGTATGAAAACCTGGAGCACCGCCCCAACCAATGATTATGACGCCGCAAATCCGGGAACAGTTATGGTGGGTTTTGAATGCGAAATTCCTGCCAATACTTCTAAAAATTTTGAAGTTCTGCTTGTTCCGGAAAAGCATGTGAACACGGCTTCTCCAATAAATAAAGCATTAAGTAACTGGTGATTTTTATTTGGTGAAAATGGCAAGAGAAACAAATTATTGAAACAAAACAACAACAATAAAATTATGCAGATGAAAAAAACATTCATTTTTATTGCCTTGATCGCAGCAGGCATTTTTTCGCAGTCGTGTAAGAATAAGACCGGGGAGACAACACCCGATTTTATTGGTGAGAACGTAAATTTTGCCGCCGAACAATACGGCTTGCAAATTGCGCAGATTGAAAAATCAGATAAAATACTTAACCCCAAAAGTATAATCAATGGCGAAATGAAATACATCCCGCCACAGGAATGGACTTCCGGGTTTTTCCCTGGTAGTTTGTGGTATATTTATGAGCTGTCATCCGATGAAAAGTGGAAACCGCTTGCCACTAAATACACTGAAGCGCTGGATACTATTCAGTATTATACCGGCAACCACGATGTGGGGTTTATGATTTATTGCAGCTACGGAAATGGCCTTCGGCTAAGCGGAAACGAAGCATACAAAAGTGTGATTGTAAATGCTGCCAAATCGCTTTCAACCCGTTTCAGACCAGGTGCCGGCGTTATCCAGTCGTGGAATGCGAATAAAAAGAAAGACTGGACCTGCCCCGTTATCATCGACAATATGATGAACCTGGAACTTATGTTTGAAGCGACAAAATTATCGGGCGATTCCACGTTTTACAACATCGCAGTAACCCATACCGACAACACAATTAAAAACCATTATCGCCCTGATTACAGTACCTGGCATGTGGTAGATTACGATCCGGAAACCGGGGCCATCCGCCATAAAAATACGCACCAAGGATTTTCGGATGAAAGCGCCTGGGCACGCGGACAGGCCTGGGGAATTTACGGGTTTACCCTTTGCTACCGCGAAACCGGCGACCGGAAATACCTGGAGCAGGCCGAAAAAGCGTTTGAGTTTTTGGCCAATCATCCGAATATGCCAGCCGACGGAGTTCCTTACTGGGATTTTAATGCACCCAATATCCCGAATGAAAAACGCGATGCTTCAACAGCGGCCATTTTAGCCTCGGCATTGTACGAAATGTCAACTTACAACAACAGCGAATATTACAAAGGCTGGGCAGATAAGATCGTTAAAAGCCTTGCCGGCGATGAGTATCGGGCCAATCTGGGTGAAAATGGAAATTTCATTTTGAAACATTCAGTAGGGAGTTTGCCACACAACTCGGAAGTGGATGTCCCGTTAAATTATGCCGATTACTACTTCCTGGAAGCGTTGAAAAGAAAACGCGATCTGGAGAAGGAATAGCAAATATTATTTAGTCATACGCTTACTTGATTTTTAGTCATACCCTCACTTTAAGTGAGGGTATGACTAAATAATAAGCAGATAACTTAAACCAATATACCATGTTCCGTAATTTCATCATTTTTTGTCTATTATGTTTACTGGTACCAAGAACTTCCTTCTCTCAGGATTGGCAGCAAATACACACTGTGGAAGACGTGTGTTCGGCTTTTCCCAATAAAATGGAGTACATTTTTGAAAACCTGGATCTTGACTATCCCGGGTTGGAAAAAGTGAAAGAAGCCTGGCAGAATAAAAAGCTGGAGAAGGCATGTACAGAACTTCTGAAGTATTATAAAAACGGGGATAAAATACAGTTTCTTCGTAAAGTAGAACCGACTGTATCTTTAGAAACAGATGCTTTGGCAGATACTATTTTGAATAATGTTTTTGTGATTCAGAACGTGGGGGGAAAGGTTCCCTACGGAGCCGATGGTCACCGCGACTGGTATTATAAAGGGCCGAACAACGACAAGGAATGGGCATGGCTTTCAAACAGACACAGCCAAATCAGTTATGTTTTGGATGTGTATTTCAAAACGGGAAATCCCAAATATCTGGAGTATATCGATCTGTTTTTACGCGATTTTATCATTAAAAGCATGCCTTATCCTGCTAAAAAAAGCAGTACATCGGTGTGGCGGGGGCTTGAAGTGGCAGCGCGTGTAAAGGTTTGGTCCCGAATTTTTTACGGGACACTGAATGATGAGGCTTTTTCTGATGCTACCCGTTTGTTGATGTTATGCAGCCTTCCCGATCATGCGGATTACAACCGCAATTTTCATGCGCAAAACAACTGGTTAACCATGGAAATTTCAGCACTGGCTACCGCGGCAACCAACTTCCCTGAGTATAAAAAATCAGCAGAGTGGCTGGATTATGCAGCAAATACCATCAGCGAAAGCATGAAAGGACAGGTTTATCCCGATGGCGTGCAAACGGAACTTACTTCGCATTACCACAACGTGGCTTTACAAAATTTTGATCTGTTCAAGGAAATATGTGACCGGGCAAATTATAAACTGCCTGACTTTTTCAATAAAACCATTGAAAACATGTACCGTTACGCAGCTCTCATCATGCGCCCCGACGGTAACCGGGTTTTAAACAACGACGGGGATCTTGGCAGCAATGTTCCGCTGGTTTTAAAAGGGGCAGCAAAATACAACAACGCAGAGTGGGAGTATATCGCAACCAATGGCAAGTCGGGTTCAAAGCCGAAAGTGGAACCTTCCTATTTTTTCCCATGGGCAGGGCATTTAATCTCCCGCAGTGGTTTTGACAAAGATGCTCAATGGTCTTTTTTTGATGTAGGCCCCTGGGGAAGCGGGCACCAGCACAACGATATGTTACACATTTCAGTCTCAGCCTTTGGCCGTGATTTGCTGGTCGATGCCGGGCGTTTTGCCTATACCGGCGAAGTGGCTGACAAATTCAGGAAATATGCACAAGGCACACAGGGGCATAATTCAGTTCTTATGAATGGCATGGGTCAAATGCCCGGAGTGAGGGTTGCGGAAGAAGCGCTCTCAAAAGATCACTGGGCAATAACACCAGATTACGATTATGCCTGGGGAACATTCGCGAAATACAAAGGTCTGGAAGGTGTAAAACACAACCGGGTGATAATGTATGTGAGAAATGAATTCTGGCTTGTGGTGGATCATATTAAAATCGCTAATCCGATGAAAATTGTAACATTGTGGCATTTTCATCCGGATTGTAAAGTTGAAAACAATAAGCAAGGTGTAATATCTACAGCAAACGAAAGAGGAAACCTACAGGTTATTCCGGTTGATAAAACAGATTGGAAGGTGAGTGTTATAGAAGGACAGGAAAAACCTGAAATACAGGGGTGGTACAGTGAAGAATATAATAAATTCTGCCCGAATAAAGCTTTTGTGTGTTCAACAAATACAGAGGATGACCAGTGTTTTGTCTGGCTGTTGCTGCCTTCTGAGAAAGAAGCACCAGAAGTGGACGCTAAAATTGTAGAGAAAGGTTCAACCTCGGTAAAAATAAAAGTAACCCAAAACGATAAAAACTGGGAGATGGAGATCCCTTTTTCAAACAGTAAAAATGTGAGGTTTGAGTTTACCAAATTAGCCAGCCGGTAAGTAATAATTGTATCCCCGGTTTAGGGGGGGCTTAGCGGTACTGTAGCGAGAAGTTATGAATTAAAATACGTAAAATGCAACGAATCATTATCAGCCTGTTGTTTACTGCAATATTATTTTCGGGTCGGGCACAATCGTTAACAAATAAAAAAATGGACGGTTACCGGGCCATTTGGTTCGAACTCAATCAGAAATACGAATACGGCGATAAATATTCAGGCGCCCTCGGAACCTACTCTGCCAAACACACGCCGCTGGCGATTTATTCAAAAAAGGCCGATAAAACCTTTTTTGTGTACGGTGGAACTACCAACGAAAACGAACGCCATTTACTTTGCATGATTGGTGAATTCGACCATAAAACCGGGATGGTTTCCAAACCAACGGTGGTGTACGATAAGCAGGAAGTAAATGATCCGCACGATAATCCTTCACTATTGATCGATGATTCGGGTTACATCCGGGTTTTTGTAAGTGGAAGAGGCCGGGCCCGGCCGGGGTATAAATTAAAAAGTACAAAACCGCTGAGCATTGAAAGTTTCGAACAAATAACAGAAGAAGAAATGACTTACCCGCAACCTTGGAATACGAAGTTTGGGTACTTCCATTTTTTTACCAAATACATGGGAGTGCGGCAGTTATTTTACGAAACCAGCACCGACGGCATTCATTGGACCGATGACAAATTGCTGGCAGCTATTCCGGTGAACGAAGGTGAAAAATCGGGCCATTACCAAACCAGCGCCGTTTTTAAAGGGAAAAAATTGGGTACTTTTTTTAACCGGCATCCGCAGGGAAATGTCGATAAACGAACCGACTTGTACTATGTTCAAACCGAAGACTTTGGGAAAACATGGACAAATGCTGCTGGCGAAAAACTGGAATTGCCCTTATTGAAAGTTGAAAATCCGGCCAGGGTAATCAACTATGTCTCGAAAGGGAAAAATGTATATATGAAAGATATGGGTTTTGATAAAAGCGGAAATCCTGTTTGCCTCTATATTCGAAGTAACGGGCACGAACCCGGTCCGGTAAGCGCTCCGTACGAATGGTGTATCACGCAATGGGATGGTAAAGAGTGGCAGACTTCGGTGGTTACCGAATCGGACCACAACTACGACATGGGCAGTTTATACATCAACAAAAAGGAATGGAAAATTGTAGGCCCCACTGAACCCGGCCCGCAAAAATGGGGCGTGGGCGGCGAACTGGCTGTTTGGCGTTCAACCGACAAAGGGGCTTCCTGGCAGAAAGTGAAAACTTTAACGCACGATAGTCCTTTTAGTCATTCGTATGTAAGGCGTCCCGTGAATTATAAAGCGCCATTCTGCTTTTTCTGGGCTGATGGTAATTCGCATGAATTCAGTAAATCGGAACTCTACTTTGGCGATTTTGAAGGGAACATCTGGAAACTTCCGTATGAAACGAACATGAATTTTAAAGATGTGAAAATTCACAAACAAGCATATTAAAATTCATCGTGAGTTACATCGAATGCAAATGAAATAAACGATTTTAATGAGATGAAATGAAAGACGATTTTGTTAAACCAACTAAAATATATTAATCATGAGAAACATCGCTGTTTTGATGATCGTTATTTTTTTTTCACTGCATGGTTTTGCTGTTGAAAAACGCGATTTGCTCCAAAAAGAGGCAATGAAAATCAACCTCGCTGCATCGCTGGTTAAAGATTTTTCGGAATTAAATTTTCCGACGTATAAAAATCGGAGCTTCTGGAACGATCTTCCGTCCGAAATCCGAAATGAATATATCAAAGATGCCGAGGAAGCATTGGATTATAACTGGCCGGTTGTAAAAGCCACCGATTACCTGGAAATCATCCGCTCGGGTGACCGCCGCCAGGGAGCATATTCTGCCCCACGTGAGGCGCTGATTGCGCTGGTAATGGGCGAATTGGCTGAAGGGAAAGGCCGCTTTACCGACCAGATTGTAAACGGCGTTTGGTACTACAGCGAGCAAACCTGGTGGGGCTGGTCGGCACATCTTACGGCTCAAAAAGCGCCAACCGGACTGCCCGATGCCGACGAACCGGTTATCGATCTGGGTGTGGGCGAAATTGCAAATATCCTTTCATGGACCTGGTTTTTGTTTAAAGACGAATTTGATAAAATCCATCCCCTGATAGCCCAAAGGCTGAAAAATGAGATCATGAAAAAGGCTGTAATTCCCTATTACGAGCGAAATGATTTTTGGTGGCAGGGCCTGGATGGGAACCGGTCTGTAAACAACTGGAACCCGTGGACCAATCACAACATGCTGACTGCTATTTTAATACTGGAAGACGATCAGGCCCAAAAGACAAAAGGCGTTGAAAAGGTAGTACGTTCACTGGATGCTTTTACAAACGATTATCCGGCGGATGGAGGTTGCGATGAAGGTCCTTCTTATTGGGGCAGGGCAGGGGCTTCTTTGTATCAATGCCTCGATTTATTGAAAAGGGCAACAAATGGACAATTTGACGTATTTGATAATTCGCTGATTCAGAACATGGGAAGCTATGTTTACAAAGCATACATCAGTTATCCTTATTTTACAAACTTCGCTGATGCTGATGCCACAACCGGCGGCCGTGCGCAAATCATTTACAGCTATGGAAAAGACATCGGTGATCCCATTATGGAGGGATTCGGGGCATTTTTAGCCAAAAAGCAGGATTGGGGAACGAAAGCTCCGGGCGGAAAAGTTGACGAGCAGATAATGCAACTGATGTTTTTAAAGGAGATCGCCAATGCAAAAGCAGAAGAACCACTCATAAGCGATTTTTGGCTGCCCGATTTACAGGTTGCCGGCGCCCGTGATCAGCAAGGATCTTCCAATGGTTTCTTTTTTGCTGCCAAAGGCGGGCACAATGCCGAAAGCCACAATCACAACGATTTGGGAACTTGTGTTTTGTATTACAACGGTAAACCCTGTCTGGTGGATATTGGCCGCGAAACCTACACGGCAAAAACTTTTAGCAGTCGCCGGTACGAAATATGGACCATGCAGTCGCAATACCACAACCTGCCTAAAATAAACGGAGTTGACCAAAAGGAAGGCCGCAATTTTGTAGCGACTAATTCTACTTTTCAGGCCGATTCTAAAAAGGCTGTTTTCTCCACCGATATTTCGAAAGCTTATCCTGAAAGTGCACAGGTAAGTAAATGGACCCGTTCATACACATTGGAACGCGGGAAACGCTTTTTAATCAACGATAATTATGTGTTGAAAAATGTAGTGGAGCCTTCTACCCTGAACTTTGTAACCTGCTGTAAAGTTACGGAAGCAGGCCCCGGGACCTTAAAACTGGAGGGCGAAGGATTTAGCATGAACATGGCCTACAATCCAAAAATACTTACTCCTGAAATCGAATTTAATGAAGTAACAGATAAGGGGTTAAAAAGATACTGGGACAGCATTACCCGAATTGTTTTCACCGTAAATAAACAGAAAACCACCGGCAAAAATGAAATTGTGGTGACCGCCGCAAAATAAACATCGCTGAATTCTGATTGAAACTGCCCGGTCTTTCATAAAATTGAATAACATGCCTAAAAAGAATTATCTCATCCGGATTTTTGTTGCAGGAGCATTCTTTCTTGCGATAACAGCCTGCCAAAAAGAAAAGCAAGTCCCACTGGTCTCCCAGGAAGAGCAGCAATACATTGTGGAACAGGCCACCTCTTTTATAGACAGCTTACCGCTTACCGTAACTGCTGCGGTTTGCCGGCGAAGCGCCGGCGGGGTGCACGATTTTTATTCGGAAGGCGATTATTGGTGGCCTGACCCTGAAAATCCGGATGGGCCTTACATTCGACGCGACGGAGAGTCGAACCCCGGAAATTTTACTGCACATCGCGAGGCAATGATTCGTTTTAGCCGGATTACAGGAATGGAAACCTCGGCTTATCTGCTTTCCGGTGACAAGAAATTTGCTACGGCAGCAGGGGAGCATCTCAAAGCATGGTTTGTAAATCCGGAAACGCGGATGAACCCAAGCCTGCTTTATGTTCAGGCCATAAAAGGAAGGGTTACAGGGCGGGGTATCGGAATTATCGACGCCATTCATTTGGTTGAAGTCGCACGTTCGGTAGAAATTTTGGAGAAAAATAAGGCTTTGCCCGAAGAGCTTATTGTTGAAGTAAAAAGCTGGTTTGGAGAGTTGGTAACCTGGCTGACGACACATCCGTACGGTATTGATGAGATGAACGCAAAAAATAATCACGGAACCTGTTGGGTAATGCAGGTGGGCGCTTTTGCCCGGTTGGTTGGGAACGCTGAAGTGATGGAATTGTGCCGCGAGCGGTTTAAGAACGTACTAATACCTCAGCAAATGGCAACCGACGGCTCGTTTCCCCTGGAAATTTCCCGGACCAAACCCTATGGCTATTCGATTTTTAACCTCGATGCTTTTATGACAGTTGCTGAAATTCTTTCCACCGATTCGGAAAATCTTTTCAAATTTACTACACCTGATGGACAAAATCTGGAAAAAGCTGCTGCATTTTTATATCCGTTTATAAAGGATAAATCCACGTGGCCTTATCCGCCCGATGTAATGTATTGGGACGAATGGCCGGTGCGTCAACCATTTTTGCTATTTGCCGGAAGGGCTTACAACAAGCCGGAATATATTGAATTGTGGGAAACACTGGATGGCTATCCTACAACTGCTGAGGTTTTGCGTAATCTGCCGATTCGAAATCCCCTGTTGTGGCTAATGGAGGAACCGCTGAAGAAAAGGAAATAATCTTTGTTACGGGTATTAAAAAGGATGGATAAATCTTCATAAAGATTCACCCATCCAAAGAAATTAGATCAACTTAAAATCCCTGTTTAAAAGACTATTTTTTATTTTTCCGGATGGTAACTTTTATGATTTTATCCACTGCCGGATACGTGTAACCATCGTTTAGCGGCATAACTTCGCCACCTTCGTCGGTATCCATCGATTTGGTTCCCGGATATTCGTTTACCTCGGTGCCGGCATCAAACAACATTACTTTTCCGGTAATGTCTTCCACATCGTTTCCAAAAGCCAGCTTAATTCCACTGTTGCCAAAAGCAAAGAAAATATCGTTTGAATTCCCCAGCATACTGGCAATACTCAGGTACTGTCCCGGTTTTGCATCAATCTGAAAGGTATATTTATCGCCCGGGAAAAGCGGCCCCGCATCAACTGCTCCATCTGGTACGGCATAGGCACCTGCATTGTAACCCATGTCAATCAGACTTGCTGCCAGGTCGCCGGGATTTCCGGTTTCAGCCAGTAATTCCAGTCCTTCGCCACGATCGGGGGTATGATTGGTAAAGATTGGCATTTCGCCTTTTTCGTGAACCGCCCAAAGCACAGGGGCAACCGGCGATACATAACCGCTGTTCCACATCAGGTAATGCGACAAGGGCCCGGGATTTCCGGTTTCGGCAATATCTTCCAGGCCTTTTCCCCAGTCGTGCATACCTGCTTCAAAAATCGGATTTGTGTTGGAATGCACCACCCAGGCAACCGGCGAAATGGCTGTTGTAGCACCATTCAGCACATCAATGGTTACCGTAAACATATGGTTGCCATCGTAATCGAGCATCACTTTCAGGTTGGTATCCACCATGCCGTAACCGTAACCGTCGCCAACTTCCGACATTAACTGAACCGGATCATCCGTATCAGCACCGTCGTGCGGGTTGTCCGGCCCGGGCATCTGGTTCATTTCGGTGCCTGCATCCCACAACATTATTTGCGAGGTGATGTCGCCGCTAAGCGGAGTGCCATTATCGAACAGCGCAATTCCGGCTCCGGCGGGTGCATAAAAGCCGTCGTTCGAAAGTCCGTACATGCTTGCAAACGAAAGCATGTGGCCGGGGCCTGCATGGAACGAAAATTTAAACGAATGCCCCGGAAATGCAGGACCTGCCTCTGTTTCTCCTTCAGGAATGGCAACCGCACCTGCTTCAAAATAGTTGTACGGTGTTGACACATTTTCAACAGTAACAGTAAACATTTTCGACGGAACAACATCAGGAAGAGAACCTCTCTTTAGCGCGGGATCGCTTATTTCGTCTTTCTCACATTGCGTAAAAAGAACGACTGCCAGTGTTAAGCTTAATAAGATTCGAAGTGATTTCATAATGTATAATTTTAAGTGATTAAACTGAGACAAAGGTCCGGGGAAAGTATCACGGAATGGTCACAAAGGTTTCAACTTTTGATAAAACTTTGAAAGTGAAGCAACTGGCTGCATTAACAAATACATCATTTTTAAGGGTGGATTTTGACAATTGACTTTTATCTTTCTACTTTTGCGCCATGGCAAGAGTAGTAGTAGGATTATCAGGCGGAGTCGATTCGAGTGTTGCGGCTTATTTGCTGAAAGAACAGGGGCACGAAGTGATCGCGCTGTTTATGATTAATTACCGTGAACGCGAAGGCGTGCTCACCAGCTCGTGTACCTGGGAAGAAGATTCACTGATTGCCAAAATGGTAGCCAAAAAACTCGATATTCCGTTTCATATTGTCGATCTCAGCAAAGATTATAAAAAACGCGTGATTGATTATATGTTTGCCGAATACCAAGCCGGAAGAACACCCAACCCCGATGTGCTTTGCAACCGCGAGATTAAGTTCGATACATTTATGGAAGAAGCCTTGAAGCTGGATGCCGATTTTGTGGCAACCGGGCATTATTGCCGCAAGGGTGAAGTTGAAGTAAACGGTGAAACGGTTCATCAGTTGCTGGCCGGGCTCGATCCGAACAAAGACCAGAGTTATTTTTTGTGTCAGCTAAACCAGGAACAGCTTTCAAAGTCGATGTTCCCGATTGGAGAACTGCTAAAACCCGAAGTTCGGGAAATTGCCAAAGCGCAAAAATTACCCACAGCTGAGCGGAAGGATTCGCAGGGAATCTGTTTTGTAGGGAAAGTGGATTTACCCACTTTTTTGCAGCAACAGCTGGAGCCCAAAGCCGGTAATGTGATCGAAATTCCGGCTGCGTTTATGGCCCGTAAAAAGCAGGTGGAAGTTACAGAAGAAAATTACCGGAAACTGTGTTTTCCGTTTCCATACAAACCGTGGAACGGTGAAGTGATCGGCGAGCACGAAGGCGCCCATTTTTACACCATCGGGCAACGAAAAGGACTGAATATAGGCGGACGAAAAGAACCGCTGTTTGTAATCGGTACCGACGTAAATCGCAACATTGTTTATGTGGGCGAAGGACAGGATCATCCCGGATTACACCGGAAAGGTTTGTTTGTAGCCACAGAAGATATGCACTGGATTCGGCCCGATCTGAAAATGAATGTGGGCGAGAAGCGCGATTTTGATATCCGTATCCGTTATCGTCAGCCGCTCGAAAAAGGCAGTATTCACTTGCGGGAAGATGGCGCGTGGTTTTTGTTTGAAAACGAACAACGCGGAATTACCTCGGGGCAGTTTGCCGCCTGGTACCTGGGCGATGAGTTAATTGGTTCGGGGGTTATTGTATAGAAGTAAGAAGTATAAAGCACCAAGTTGGACGAATTGTGATCCTTCTAACTTCGTGCTTTCCGCTTCCAACTATATTTACAGACTTTATGCTAAATTTGAATAAAAATTTCACACATGATAAAATCGATGACCGGCTTCGGAAAGGCCGAATTTGAGGTAAACAACAAAAAGATTACCATCGAAATCAAATCGCTCAACAGTAAACAAATTGATATTAACACGCGAACGCCCGCACTGTATCGCGAAAAAGATATTGAAATCCGTAAGCTAATCTCCGACAAATTGGTTCGGGGAAAGGTTGATTTAAACATCTATGTCGAAAATTTGGGGGATGAAACCAATTCCAGGATCAATGAACAGATTCTGAAAGGCTATTTTCATCAGCTGCAAAAGGTGGGTACAGAACTGGGCCTTACTACCGATCATCGTACACTGCATGCAGCGCTGCGCCTCCCCGATGTTGTAAAAACAGAATATGAATCGCTCGACGAGCAGGAATGGGAAACCATTGAAGCCAATATTAGAAAGGCACTGGACGACATTAACGCGTTTAGAACGAAAGAAGGACTGGCACTGGAAACTGATATTATCGGAAATGTAAAGGATATTCACAGGCTGCTGAAGGAAATTGAACCCTTTGAAAAACAGCGGATAGAAGCTGTAAAAACAAGGTTGACAGATAATCTTGAAAGTTTGAAGATGAATGGGAGTGTTGATCAGAACCGTTTTGAGCAGGAATTGATTTTTTATCTTGAGAAACTGGATATCAATGAAGAGAAGGTGCGTTTGAACAATCATTGTAATTATTTTTATGAAACGGCCGGATTAAAAGAATCTTCAGGGAAGAAACTTGGTTTTATTTCGCAGGAGATTGGCCGCGAAATAAATACCATCGGTTCAAAAGCCAACGACAGCAACATTCAACGTATTGTTGTTTACATGAAAGACCACCTGGAACGGGTGAAAGAACAGTTGTTAAACGTGCTGTAAAATGTAAAAAGGCAAAAGTAAAAAGGAGAAAGGCAAAAGTAAAATCATTCAACCAATGGAAAATGACCTTCAAAAAAGGATATTTGATTTTGTTGTGGAAGTAATTCTTTTTTTACGGACTTTGCCGGATACTCAGGAGTTTAAAATTATTAAATATCAACTCATCAAGGCTGCAAGCTCTACGGGTGCCAATTACGAAGAAGCCCAAGTTGCATCCTCCAAAGCTGATTTTATCTACAAAACTGAAATTTCGTTGAAAGAAATGCGTGAAAGCAATTACTGGTTAAGGTTGATAAAAGCCATAAGTAGCGATCTTGATTTTGATAAGAAAAAACTGAATTACCTTGTTAACGAATCAGCAGAGTTAAAACTGATATTAGGAAGTATCGTGTCAAAATCGAAAAGAAATAGATAATTGTCATTCGTTGCGCTATACCATTTACTATTTTGCCTTAAACTTTTGCCTTTTAACTTTAGACTTTTACCTTGAATCATGAAGGGACGATTGATTATATTTTCAGCACCATCGGGTGCAGGTAAAACCACTATTGTAAGACATTTACTTGCGAAAGGTTTCGATCTGGAGTTCTCCATTTCGGCAACCAGCAGGCAGGCACGTCATACCGAAACACACGGAAAAGATTATTACTTTTTGACTGCTGATGAATTCACAAAAAAAGTGGAGAACAACGAATTCCTGGAGTGGGAAGAAGTGTATGCCGGAATCCATTACGGGACACTCAAAAGCGAAGTGGAACGTATTCGGAACAAAGGTAAAAACGTAATTTTTGATGTGGATGTGGTTGGCGGGCTGAACATCAAAAAATATTATGGAGATGAGGCTTTGGCCATTTTTGTACAGCCGCCTTCGGTGGAAGAATTACGAAAGCGCTTAACAGGGCGTTCAACCGAAACCGAAGAAAAAATAGCCATGCGCATTGCCAAGGCCGGACACGAACTGAGTTTTGCCCCGCAGTTTGATGTAGTAATTGTTAACGACAAGCTGGAAGAAGCGTTTGCTGATGCTGAAAAGGTGCTTACTAATTTTCTAGGTACTTGATCGCTATCCCGAACTTGATTCGGGATCTCATTAATAAGATGCTGAAACAAGTTCAGCATAACGTTTTTTTGTAATTTGGTAGTAATAAATGAGCAACCTGGTTACCGACATACTCGCACCGAAAACAAACCTGAAGTTAAAAGTCGGTTTGTACTTTGGCTCGTACAATCCAATACACATCGGGCATCTGGCCATTGCCAACTACATGGTTGAGTTCACTGGTATCGATCAGCTTTGGTTTGTAGTGTCGCCGCAAAATCCACATAAACTAAAGAACAACCTGCTCGACGATTATCAGCGCCTCGAAATGGTACATCGTGCCGTTGAGGGCGACGATCGTTTGCGGGCTTCAAACATCGAATTCAACCTGCCAAAGCCCAGTTACACGGTTGATACACTGGCCTATTTGAAAGATCAGCATCCGAATTATGATTTTGTTATTTTGATGGGCTCCGACAACCTGGAAAGTTTTCATAAGTGGAAAAACTTCGAGACGATTCTTGAAAACTATGGGGTGATTGTTTATCCGCGGCCGGGCTTCGACCGATCGAAAGTGCAGGTACATAAAAACATTACTATTGCCGAAGATGCGCCGCTCATGGAAATATCGGCATCGTTTATCCGTAAAGCTATCAAAGCCGGAAAAGACATCCGGCATTTTCTGCCTGCAAAAACCTGGGAATATCTGGAAGAAATGAATTTCTACAAATAGTTAAATAATCCCGTCCCGCACACAACGGGCAATCAGTTCGGTGGTGTTTCTGCAATCGGTTTTCCGCAGTATGTTTTTCTTGTGTGTATTGATAGTATGTGGAGAAATATTTAAAGTATCAGCAATCTCTCCAAAGGTTTTTCCTTTGGAAATATTACTCAATATTTCTTTTTCGCGTAAAGTAAAAAGTGTGTTGTAATCGTATTCCCTGGGTTTAAAATCTTCGTCTGTAGAGATCGCATAATAAGAGGGACGGCCGTCGCCAATAAATGATATTTTATTATCAACAGGCATATTCAGGTATGTAACATCGGGATGAATGCCAAGTACATGCTGTACTTTGCCGTCTTCCGAAATGGTCAGCGATTTTGATTGCTGAAGAATTGTTCGGTAGCTGCCATCGGCATGTTTTATCCGAAGCACGTAAGCTACTTTGTAGTGCAAAATATCCTCCTTAGGAATCCGGTTCAAAATAAAGTCAACAGCAGCGGCTTCTTTTCGGTGCATTTGTTTCAGGTCTTCGGGATGAACCAGTCTGAAAACTTTATCAAGGTTCCAATCGTTTGGGCTGATTCCCAACACCTGTTGAATGCGGCTATCAACATGTTCCATCTCCAGCGTATCAAAGTTCATGATGTAATAATAGAAGCTTCCTGCCGAAAACAAATTGGCCACTTGTTCAATAATATTCAGAAATAATTCTGTGTTTACAGGCTTCTCAACTGTATTGGGTTTCCACGCCTCCTTAATCCTTGCAATGCTGTCTTCTTCCATATTCACTGATGTTTACACTCACTTCTGAACCTGTTTGCGGCTTTTCAAAATACCTAAAATTGGGTATTTAAAAATAGCAAATCCTCAAGTATCTTGCAATTCGAAAAAATGATATCATCCCCTCTTAGAGATATTCTCCACTCGCACAGTGAGAGTGATAGAAAGGCAGGAAGAAAAACCTGCCTTTTTTGATGCTCTTAAGCAGGTTTATTTAATCTAATAATTTCCTCTGCTTTACCTCGTCCGTGTCATATCCTCATCTACGCAAATGGTATAATTGGCGGTCCCGGTGTTGGCTTCGGTTAACTTCGAAATGTCTTTTTGCTGAACGGTTGTGATAGTCACAATTTTCAACGTGGGATTCTCGTGTTTCAGGTACCAGTAAATGCTTTCAAAATTTTCGGAATGATAGGCTCCGTTGTAATGAATTATTTTTTTACCGGGCTTTCTGTTAAGCAGTATGAAATGTGCCATTGTAGCATCTTTTATAGCTTGGGCTTTTGGAAAGTTTGGAGTAAGGTGGCTGCCCATTCCTTCCATGTGCATCATACTTTCGTAACAATTTAGCATTGGGTCGTAAGCAATTGGCAAGGGAGGAATAAATGCTTTGGCTTCATCCGAAAGTTCTTCCAGGCCTTCAAAACCCTTTTTATTGACCAATGCAGCGTAGCGGCGCGGAACATTGGTCGCCACAAAGTGCAGGCCCTTGTTTTTGGCAAATTCTACCAACGGTTTGTAATCGGTTTTATAATTGGGCCACAGACGCATTTCTATCTCAAAATTGCTTTGCGAAATCTTTTCTGACAGGTATTCATCTAAAATTATCTGGTTATCGCTTTCAAACATTTCGGCTCCCAGTACCAGGTTCTGTCCGGCCATATCGAACATATCTTTCGTAATTTCCAGTTCCAGCCAGTGCGAAATAGGGTTGTCGTGCAATTCGCCAAAAAGTACAATATCGGCATCTTTAATCTGTTTTAGCATTTTTTCATATTTCACGGGCTTCCCATTTTGGTCAAAAAGAAGAAAAGCCGTTTTGTCTGATTTAAATGCCGTAAACACAAGAAATAAAAGAAGCAGAAATGCAGAATATTTGTTCATTGTAATAACTTTAGGATATTGAGTTAACAACAAAGAAAGTATTTTGGAGTTTAAAATGAAGAAAGAAAGAATGAGATGAAACAGCTATTATTTATCATTCTGATGTTTTTATACAGTGCCAATGTTCAGGCTTATCCTGACGTTGAAACCTTTTATTTGAATGTTGACGGCCTGGAACGCTACTACAATGTTTACGTTCCTGAACATTACAATGAAAACCGGAATTACCCGGTGGTTTTTGTCCTTCACGGCGGAGGAGGAAAAGCACGCGGGATGCTGAACTTTACAAAAAGGAGGTTTAATGAGCTGGCAGAGCGGGATGGTTTTATTGTAGCTTACCCCAATGGTTTTGAAAAAGGATGGAATGATGGCGACCGTGATACACTGGCTGTTGCCCGGCAATTAAATATTGATGATGTTGGCTTTTTTGATGCAATGATTGATGATTTGGATAAAAGACTGTCGATCAATCGTAAAAATATTTGTGCCTGTGGTATTTCGAATGGCGGTTTTATGGTGCAGCGACTAGCCATTGAACGTTCGCGTAAGTTTAAGGCTATTGGTGTTGTGGCGGCCAATATGAGTGAGGATCAGCAAAAAATGGGACCACCCGATGTACCGGTTCCCGTTATTTTTATTTGCGGGACCACCGATCCGCTGGTACCTTTTGCCGGAGGCCCGGTGACGGTGTTAAAACAAAAAAGAGGAGAAGTGCTTAGTAACACAGAAACGGTGAAGTACTGGAAAAAGATAAACGGCTGCACTCAAAAAAGTGAGGTTTATACCTTTCCCGACATCAATATTACGGACAACTGTTGGGCAGTAAAAACAGTTTGGCAAAATGCCGATAATCCAAAGTTAAAGGTTGTTGAAATAAGGGTGGAAGACGGAGGGCACACCTGGCCGGGAACCATTCAGTATTTGCCACGCAGTATTGTGGGGAACCTCAACCGCGATTTTAACGGATGCGATGAAATATGGGAATTTTTTAAATCAACAATGAAAGGTTAAATGGTAGAATCGGGTATTTTTTACAGTACAGTATTAGACCCTGTTTTAAAGCAGTTACGAAAAAAGGTATCGTATCATGTTCTGCCAAATGGCCGTATTATTGATATTGCCTGCGGCACAGGAGCACAGCTTTTTGAACTGACCGGTCTGGTAGATTTGGCTATAGGTGTCGATCTCAGCGATTCGATGATTCACTACGCCAAAAAGATGGTAAAAAAGCGAAACCTCCTGAATGTTGATTTTAGCGTTGCAGATGCAACAAACCTCTCGGAATTTTATCAGCACAAATTTGATGTTGCTATTCTTTCGCTGGCCTTGCACCAGTTTGAACCCAATTTACGGACTCCCGTATTAAACGAGATTCAAAAAATATCGGATAAAATTATTGTTCTTGATTATGCTATTCCCTTGCCCAAAAACTATGTGGGACTGGCGAGCAAGGTAGCAGAATTTCTGGCAGGGCGAAGCCATAATCAAAACTTTAAAGACTATTCGCAAAAAGGTGGTTTAGAGCCGATTTTGGTTGAAAACGGATATTTCATTCAAAAATCACAGACAATTGGTAAAGGGGCCTTTCAACTCGTAGTTGCAACAAATGTCTTTTAATCCAATCATTTTCCCTGGTTTTGTTGGATTCTGCTTCTTTTCCTTTAAGCGGAGATATCAGCTTTTATGGCTTGCGGAGTGGTGAAATAAAGAAAATTCGGGTTTCAGTGATTTTCACAATTCGCTACACTATTTAACAAAGCTAAATTTTGTTTAACAATAAGTGAAAGCCCATTAAATATCGTTAACATACTTATTGCGTAATTTTGGCATAGTGATTAAATACTTGGTTATTGCGATTTAACACTGTTCAAAAAACGTTACACAAAAAAAGGGAATCAGCTGATTCCCTTTTCCGTTTTATAATTTTGCCATTTCTTCTTTTAGCCATTTGGGGCGGTTGGTTGTAATGCCTTTTACGCCTATATCTGCCAGCCGCTTGGCTTCAGCAGGGTCATCCACAGTCCAGGTCAATACTTCAAGATTGAGATTTTTGGCAGCAGCCATTACATCTTTATCGATTATGGAATGTTGCAGATTCACCCCGGCAAGATGGTTTTTTGCTGCTTCTCCCATTTTGTTGTCCAATCCTTTTTTTACCGAGCTCAGCCAATAGCATTTATTCTCAGGAAAAGCCTGTTGCGCTTTCACAATTGCATCCCAGTCGAAACTAATAAAAACGATCTGCTCTTGTTTTCCGCTTGCTTCCAGAATTCGTTCCAGCTCCGGAATTACTTCGGCGCCACATTTAATTTCAACTACCAGTGTTTTGCCACTTGGAATGGTTTGAATAACCTCGGGCAAATACGGAATTTTTTCACCTTTAAATTCTTCTCCTTTCCAAATGCCTGCATCCTGATCGCGCAACAAAATGGAAGGTGTTGATTTTATCTCAAGATTCTTTTTCCCGTTACAGGTTCTTTTGGTGTTTTTATCGTGAATCACCATTACCCGGTTGTCCTTTGCCAGGTGGATATCAATTTCCACGGCATCGGCACCAAGTTCCCATGCCAGGTTAACCGAGGCAAGTGTGTTCTCGGGCGCTAAATACGATGCTCCTCTATGCGCAATAATACTACTTTGTGCTACAAGATTATATCCCAAAACAATAAAAAATAAGGTAGAAATGAATGTTTTCATACGTAAGCTTTGATATCGAATGTAACAATAAATTTAGCGAATGTAAGCTTAAAAATGTAGTTTTGAAACCACTTTCAGGTCATTTTAAAGGTATTTAACAGCAATATTATTTCTCTGTTTATTTCAATGACAAACGAAAATTCAAATACGAAGAATTTTGCCGTCCGCATTGGACGATTTTCGAACAAATGTGTGGTTATTCTACTGAAAGGTATTGCGCTTTTACCTTTTGGGGTTTTGTACTTGTTGTCGGATGTGATTTATTTCCTGTTAAAGAATTTTATCAGATACAGAAACACTGTTATTTTGGAAAATCTTCAGACCGCTTTTCCTGAAAAAGCCGGGGAAGAAATTCTTCACTTGCGAAATGGGTTTTATCGCCATCTTTCCGATGTTTTTCTCGAATCGGTAAAATTGCACTACATGACACCAAGACAGATGCAGAAAAGGGTACATTTTAAAGGGGTGGACGAAATGAACCGTTTTGCTGAAGCGGGCAGAGGAGTAATTGTGCTGGCTTATCATCATAATAACTGGGAGTGGGGGAGTTTTCTTCAAACGCAGTCGAAGCACCAGATACTGATGGTTTACAACAAAATGAGGGATAACCAGGCGATGGATGATTTTCTTTTGTATTCGCGCGAAAAATGGGGAGGCCGTGCTGTTCAGATGGGCCGCGCTGCAAAAGTTGCCTTCGACGAGTTTAATAAAAGAGTGCCTTCATTATTATGGCTTGTGGCCGATCAGAGTGCGCTGGCGGAACAAGGCACGTGGACCATGTTTTTAAACCGTGAAGCAGCATTTTTTACAGGTCCTGAAAAGATTGCGCGCCATACCAATCAACCCGTTTTCTTTCAGACAGTAAAAAAGCTTGGTCGCGGAAAGTATGAATATGAATTTTCGCTGATGGTGGAAGAACCGGCAAAGGCTGCCCCCAACGAGATTTTACTTACCTATATCAGCAAGATGGAGGAAGCAATACACACAGCCCCCGAATATTATTTGTGGAGCCACAGGCGCTGGAAACACAAAAGACCGGAAGGAACTGAATTAATTCCAAATCTATCTCGGAATGAGCCTTAATAAATATTATCCAGGATAAAACGATCAGAAAAAAAGGGGAACCCGGCTGTATCACGTTCTGGTCAAGGAATAGTGATTTGTTTGGAAAATTTCCTTTTTTGCCTGGTCCCCCTGAAAAAACTGCACTTTTTGATTTTAATTCAAATCAATCAATTTAATTCGTAACCATTCGGCCAACCCCGTCTTGTTTTTGTAGACGGAGTGGTTTTCTTTCAAAGTTTCTTTAAAATGTTCGGAGAACTTTGAGCGGTTTAGGAGTGACTTTGGCTTAGGGGTTTGA
>JBKEDN010000036.1:0-2682 GCA_047975435.1 Draconibacterium sp.
ATCGCTGAGAAAAGGAATTTTAAAAAATGAAAATTAAATTTTTTGTATAATTGCACCTTCTCTCAAAGTGGCACGGTTTCAACCGAAATGTGTGGCACGGTCAGACCGAAATCGCCAGCAGAAGTTGACGAAACAGCAGTTGGTGGACAGGAAGAAGGAGTGCGGGGCCGTGAGAACGGTAAAAAGCAATTGGTGGTATTTGCCAGTGAACGCAAAGGGAAGGGGATCAGCCGCGTATATGGAAAGGTGATCGGCACGGGCAGTGCGAAAGAACTTGGCTAGTTTATGAAAGATACCATGGAGCCCGATACCGAAATAAAGACCGATGAATGGACTGGTTATAAGCCCCAGAAAAAGGATTTCGCCAACCTGTACCAAGTCCCATCGGGAAAAAAGGGGGAGAATTTCCCCGACCTGCACCGTGTGATCATGAGTTTTAAGGGATGGCTACGGGGGATGCACCCCGGGTGGAGAACCTACAAGCTTATATTGATGAATATTGTTACCGTTTCAACCGGAGCAACATGAAGGATGGCATCTTTGACAACCTTCTGCGCAGGATGGTCAAAGCAGAGCCGTTGCCGTACAAAATTTATTACTTAAATGCCTAATTCAATTTATGTTTTTTCCCTCCACACTGAATATAGGCCTCCCTCATCATCTCTTCAATGCTGATTTTTTCTCCTAACGATTTGAATAAATCAGTATAGGTAGCCTTTTCTTCCAAACGGTCTATAAAATTGTCTATCCATGCGAGAGGGTAGGCATCTGACAGTTTATGATTTATACTCAATTTAATACCTTGTGATATTTGACAATCATTTTGCGAGAAATAGTTTGAAATCTCGGCTATTTCCGTTAGGTAATTAATACTTTCATCTCTAACGTCAGTGAATATTTCTTTCAATATATTGAGCTTAACATCACTGAATTCAGTGTATTTGTCTGTAATCTCATTAAGATATTCTCTTATTTGATGCAAAATTTCGGTTTCATTATTGATAATACGGCGGGCAAAAACTTCAGGGAGTATCTCCTTGGCCAAAGCAATGTAGTCTTCAGAATCTTTAAAGCGGTTTTGACTCGAAGGATGAACGTATTTTTCAACTATATCATCATACCGAATCCTAAGTAATCCGTTGATCTTTGTCAATTTATTATCTTCATTCTCTGGGTTGTAATATTGATTTTTGTACCTATTTAAATCAATATTTAATTTCTCATTGGATAAATTCTCATAGGTTAAAACGTAGTTAGATAATTTAGACTCTTCATTTTTTAGTTCAGTTAGTATTCTTTTTATAAGCAGCTTTGCAACTTTTCTTTCAGCAAGCTCATTGCTTTCGTTTTTGGCACCAGTATTATTATCTATAGGATTGATAATTTTCTGATACCAGTAAAGATGACGACTCAAAATTAGCTGCTCTTGCCTTTTAATATTCCTCAATTCGAACAACGTATTTTTTATTTCTTCACAAGTTATCTCCCCAAATTCAGCAATATTTCTTTTAACTTTTTGTAAATCTTTATCTAATGGAATCATGTTTTCAAAGATAATCTTTTCTTGCAAGTTTTAATTTTTGCACTGTTTTTCTTTTTTCAACATGGTGTACAACGGTTGGTGTATGAAGCGTTGGCCATTTCGGAGCGCTTTCCTGTCAAGCCGCTACAAAGTTTACTAAATGTAACGACCTTTAAACCAGCACAAACCGCCCAATGATTTATACACTTTGTTACCGCCTGGTGTTGATTACCTTCAGTCATTTTAGCTTTCAATTTGCTACAAGTTTCCTTTTGGTCTGTGTGTCGGCTTTGCAAGCTCTTTGACAAAGCATTGATTTGAGTGATGGCACGTGGGGCTTTGGCAATGTGGTTGCAAATAGGGAAGTGCTATTGTATTGCTTTTACTTTCCATTTATTGATTTTTTCAAGAATATTCTTACAATAACCTTCTGCAATGTTCTTGTCTGAATCCGATAAAAAATTTGGATTATTATGAGCTAAAGGATTTCTTATTTTTCCCAAATGTTCAAAAATTGGTTTCCAATCATTCTTTTGCCTATCAAAAATGGAAGAATACCAACCCCAATCTAAAGCAATAAACCTGTCAAACATGTCCATTGGATAAGTATAATCTACTAAATGTTCAGAAGCTTTATCACCAAAGGACTTCTTATTTCGGAGCTTCATATCCCTTTTTTCTTGAATGAAGACTTCTCCTCGTTTTTGTTTGATATATGGTACTTCCCATGACTCACCAAATTTTTCAAGCAAATTCAATTTTATTAACGAACGAATTTCATTTTCCACTTCACTCCAAAGAGGCCAAATATCAATCTCAGATGATTTAATGTGTAAATATTGATTAAAGTACTCTGAAAAAGAAATGTAATCGCCACTTGAAGATGTTGTTACAATTCCATACTTTAAAATCTTTTCAACATCTCGTTGCGTAATATCATATACAGGACCCACAACCATTTGCATTAAATGTCTTTCAATTCCTTCAACAGACATTAACTTTAAGATGGATTCATATTCATTTAGCATTTTTAGATTTAACTGTAACCATTCGGCCAACCCCGTCTTGTTTTTGTAGACGGAGTGGTTTTCTTTCAAAGTTTCTTTAAAATGTTCGGAGAACTTTGAGCGGTTTAGGAGTGACTTTGGCTTAGGGGTTTG
>JBKEDN010000027.1:0-2184 GCA_047975435.1 Draconibacterium sp.
ACCAATGAAATTATGGCTGAAAATTGAACGAAAAGGAAAATGATGATTGAAAATGGATGGCAACTTCATTAACAGAAGAATAGACATGCTTCATAAAACTAATTTTTAGAGGTTACCTTCAATAGAATCACCGTCTTTTAGCAAAGGGCAATTCTCCTCGTCAAGCTCCGTTTCTATGGTATAATGTGCAAAATGATATTTCTTTAAAATCTGCCGGGCGCTTTCCTTTACTTTCAGTATTTGCCTGAACGATGAAATCCGCTCCAGTTTTAAATGCGTTGTAAACATGTTCTGCTCTCCTTCGAGCGACCAAACGTGTGTATGATGAAGTGACTGAACATTCTCAATCCCCAGCAGTTCATGTTCAATTGTTGGAAGGTCGATTTCTTTGGGAACACCTTCAAGAAAAACAAAGAGTGTGTCTCTTAAACGCCGTAAAACTCCCCAAAGAATGTAAGCAGTTATCAACAACGAAAGTGCCGGATCGAGGTAATGGATGTCTTTAAATTTCAATACAATGGCAACAATCAATACGGCAGCCCACCCCAGTACATCTTCCAGCAAATGCCACGAAACTACCTTTTCGTTTAACGTTTTGCCACCACTCATTTTCCAGGCGGCATATCCGTTTACCGTAATGCCAATCACAGCAAAAAGGATCATTCCACCGGCATCAGAATGTTCGGGTTCAAGTATCCGTCCTACGGCTTCGTAAACCACATATACCGATCCGCCAATCAGTACCAGACTGTTAATAAGCGCTCCGAGCAAAGAAAAACGGGCATAACCAAACGAGAATTTATTATCGGCCCCCTTTTTCGATTTCTTATCAAGATACCAGGCGGTTCCGAGTGAAAGACTGTCGCCCAGATCGTGTATCGCATCCGAAAGAATGGCTACACTGTTTACATACAATCCGCCAAATATTTCAAAAATGGTAAAGGCTAGGTTCAGAAAAAACGCTGTCTTTATTTTCTTACCTGAATGATGATGATCGTGGTGATGATTTCCCATAAACAAAGTTTTATTGTTTAACAAAAGTAGAAGATTTTAGCCCGTACAAATAACCAATTTATCACTAAAAATTCAAAAAAATCAAACACTCCGCTTTGAAAAATTTAGTATATTTAGAGGACAGAACATTCAGCTAAAACATTCCTTAACAAGCATTTAAATCCGGGATTAAAATGCCAATTAAAGTGTGCGAAACTTATTGTTATCAATTTCTATAATTTTAATCAATAAAAATGTGTGCATATGGAAACTCAATTTGAAAACGTAATCAAACAAACGGGGAAAAACTGGTGGGTACCATTACTAATTGGAATCCTGCTTATTATTACAGGGGTATGGACATTGTTTTCACCAGCAGCATCTTATGTAGCCTTATCAATTCTTTTTAGTACTATATTTTTGATATCGGGGATACTGGAAATTTATTTTGCGGTTGCCAACCGAAATGAAATGCACAACTGGGGCTGGAACCTGGCTTTCGGTATTCTTACCACTATTTTCGGGCTACTGTTATTAATTAATCCCGAAATATCAATGGTTACCCTGCCTTTTTATGTTGGCTTTATTATTATGTTCAGATCTATTATGGCCATTGGCTGGGCTACTGATTTAAGAAGCATTCCGGGAGTGCGTTCAGGGAACATAATGATCCTGGCGATCTTAGGACTTATCTTCTCTTTTATTCTTTTATGGAATCCGCTATTTGCAGGGTTAACCATTGTTATCTGGACCGGTTTGGGCTTTTTGTTTGTCGGCGGGTCAAGTATAAACCTGTCTTTTCAACTCCGAAAATTTCACAAAGAAATAAATAAGTAAATTCGAACTTAGAGTCTGTTTAAATTTTATAAATTAAAGGTATTATGAAGTATTTTTTACTAATTCAAGGCGGAATTGACGCGAATAGCACCAGCTATTTAAGAAAATTTCAACGCAGAAGTAGTGAAAAAGACGAATAATAGAATGATTTGATAAATTTTAAACAGTCTCTTAAACAGTTTATAAAAAGTCAAAGATTCTCTTTGGCTTTTTTTGTTTCGTTTATATTTTCAATCACTGTTGTCCGGTAAATCGGAATATTTGTAATTTTTCTTTTCTAACTTTCAGTTAATCAGTTGTCATTATTTCTATTTTCAAAAGTAAGCCCCTTGCATTTCGGGAAATAGCGAGTTT
>JBKEDN010000124.1:0-5314 GCA_047975435.1 Draconibacterium sp.
GAAACGATATTCTTACCTGTTTAAATACAACCGATACGCTCGACGCTTCTACTGCAGGTGATGTAACTTACCTCTGGAACACCGGCGAAACTTCGGCTACAATCGAAGTTACTGCACCGGCCGACTACAGTGTAATTGTTACTGACGCATCTAGCGGTTGTGTGGCTTACGACACCGTTACTGTTAACCAGGACATTGAAAAACCAATAGTAATAATCGACGGTACGCTTGAAATTTGTGACTATGATTCAACGACTTTAAGTACTGATAATTCAGAATTTAGAGGGACTCCGGTTTACACCTGGTTCCATAATGGAAGTATTTTATCGAACGAAACCGGTTCAACACTTACAGCCAATGAGTCGGGAGAATATGTAGTTGAAATAAAAGATGGGATAAACGGTTGTACCAATACAGACACCGTTGATATTGTTGTTCTGGAAAGTACAGAAGAAACAATCAACCGGACAGTTTGTGATCAACTTACAATCAATGATTCAATCTATACCGAATCTGGCACATACGAACAACATCTGGTGAACGCAGCAGGTTGTGACAGTACTTTAATCATCAACTTAACAGTTAATGACAGTCGAGAACAAACATTTACAGCAAGCTCATGCGATTCATACGAATTGAATGATTCTGTTTACACAGAAAGTGGAAGATACATACAGTACCTGAAAACTGAAGACGGTTGTGATCTTACCATTACTTTGAACCTTACAATTCTAAAGAGTACAATGGCAATTATAGACACCACAGTTTGTAGCCGCTTGACTATAAATAACGAAACGTTCACCCAATCCGGTACCTACAGACAAACTATGCCTAATGCTGTAGGTTGTGACAGTACTTTAATTATTCGTCTGACCGTTAACCATCCAACTTACGCTACAGATGTTCAAACTGCTTGTGATGAGTTTACATGGATTGATGGAAACACCTATACCGAAAGCAACAATACTGCTACATATATTTTGGAGAATGCAGCGGGTTGCGATTCGATTGTCTCACTGGATCTCACCATTCTGAACAGCACATCTAAAACCATTGTTGCAAGTGATTGTGAGTCATATACTATTAATGGCGAGTCATATTACGAAACGGGTATTTACGAACAGCATCTAACTAATGCTGCAGGATGTGACAGTACATTAATCATTGATGTAACAATTGGAGATGACGAAGTTCCTGTAGCTGTTTGTAATGATCTTACCGTACAGCTTGATTCGTTTGGAATTGCAACCATCTCTGTTGAAGATATAGAAGGTGGTTCTACCGACAACTGTGGAATTGACACCATGTTTATCAGTCAGGAAACATTCAGATGTGGTCAGATTGGAGAAAATGAGGTAACGCTTACCGTAATTGACAAAGCAGGAAATGCTTCTACATGTACTGCCACAGTAACCGTTGAAGTAGGCGAAGCAGACTGTGGACAAGTAAGGCTCCTTGCCCAACCGGATATCCTTACCCTGGTTGTTTGCCCGGGTGGAACCGTAAATGGAGAGTTCAACCTTTTGGCCAACGATGAAGGAATCGGTTCTTCAGGCATTACTCTCAGCGCCGAGAATATTCCGGCCAATGTCGATATAAATTTAACCAACGGCCAGGTATTGTATGCCAATGAAGAATTATCAGAGGCTGTTATTCAGTTCACATATACAATATGTAGCAATGCTGATGTAGAGAACTGCTCTTCAGCTGAGGCAACCATTCACGTATTGCTTGACACAGATTGCGACGGCATTCCGGATGTTGACGATATTGATGACGATGATGATGGTATTCTGGATATCCATGAAGACGCTAATGCATTGAATCAGAAGACTTTGGATTCAGATGGCGACGGAATTGTTGATCGTTTGGATATTGACTCTGACAATGACGGAATTCCTGACAATATTGAGTGGCAGCAAAATACCGCAGAAGGAATCCTGTACGCCGAAAACGGTGGAGTTAACTCTGGATTTGATTACTATCCTCCTCTGGGAACCGACTCAAACGGCGATGGTTGGGATGATCAGTACGACGATCAAGGTGTTTACTACGATCCTGTTGACATGGATCTGGACGGAATCCCGGATTATCTGGATAATGATACTGACAATGACAACTATGATGATGCGACTGAAGGTTTCGATGCAAACTTTGATAAGGTTGCAGATTATGGCCCATTGGGAACAGATTCTGACAATGATGGTCTGGACGACGCATACGATTCGTATGATACCAGCAACGAATGGCTGCACGGAAAGAATGCAATTGGAACAAATGCTCCCCTTAAAGATGAAAACGGCAATGGAGTAAGAGATTGGAGGGAGGTAAAACCTGAAGATCCTGATACCACTGATGCTGCAACAGGTTGTGAACTATTCATCCCTGATGGGTTCTCACCTAACGGAGATAATCGAAACGACTACTTCGAAATTATTTTCAACTGTCAATCAGGAGATCTACTGTTCGAAGAGGAATATCCGGATGCCAGAATCGAAATATTTAACCGATGGGGAAATAAAGTTTACGAACAAGAGAACTACGGAAATACTGTAAGATGGGGAACAACAGATGCGTGGTGGAATGGAAAATCAACGAATAAGATGCAGGTAGGGAAAGACAACCTTCCAACAGCAACTTACTTCTATATCTTATACCTGAATGATGGAACAGACCCAATTACAGGATCAATATTCCTAAATAATTAATGGTAATGATTAATGAAATGTTGAATCAAAAAAAAGAAGAAACGATGAAAACGAAATTAAATATTATCAAAGTTTTAGGGATCCTGGCAATTGTATTAACCGCGTTCACATCTAACGCACAACAGGATCCGATGTACACGCAGTACATGTTTAATACACAAACCATCAACCCTGCTTATGTCGGCACATGGGAGTCAGTAGGATTTATGGTATTGGGCCGCGATCAGTGGTCGGGGTGGAATGGTGCACCCGAAACCGGAACGTTTACCTTCCAGGCCCCGCTCAAGAATGAGCGCGTAGCCTTGGGGTTGAATGTGATCAGCGACAAAGTTGGTAGGGAAAAACGGTTTTACCTCTTCGGAGACTATTCCTACCTATTGCCAATAAACGATAAAGTAAATTTACGTTTAGGCTTAAAAGGAGGTTTTACAAACTACTCGAATAACTTAAATGCATATAATGTTATTGACAACGGTGACGATGCCTTTCAGGGAGAAATAAAAAATGCTTTCAAACCAAACTTTGGAGTTGGTGCTTTCTTATACGGAAAAAGAGCCTATTTAGGATTCTCTATTCCGAAAGTAGTAAGCACAACTTTTGAAAACGACATGGAAAGCTTTTCTGTTGAAGGAGAATTGAGGCACTACTTCCTGATCGCCGGTGCTGTTTTTGATTTAGGTGAAAATGTAAAATTTAAACCTACTATGCTGACTAAAGCATCATTTACATCAGAAACCGGCACTCCCCTTCAATTGGACTTTACAGGAAATTTCCTGATTAAAGAAAAATTATGGTTGGGAGCCATGTACCGCACCGGAGCGTCTTATGGCTTTATTGCACAGTGGGTTTTCGACAAAAAGTTACGTGTTGGTTATGCCATTGATTTTGCAACCAACAACATCAAATACCATAACAATGGAACTCACGAAATTATGGTTTCATACGAACTTAGATTCAAAAAAGAAGAAGTGGTATCGCCACGATACTTCTAAAAAATAATGTTGTGTTTTTTAGAGCCCGAGTTCCAGCTTTCCTTGCTGGTCCTTGGGCTTTTTCTTTTGGTATTCCTCTACCAACGCATCAATCTCCGGTAAACAGCGGCCACAGGTTGTTCCGGCACGCGTAAACTCCTGAATGTGCGCAGTTGTTTCCGCCCCTTTCTTTAACACTGACTTGATTTCATCTTCATCTACCAAATTACAAATGCAAACCAATCGTCGAGCCATTATCTATCACTTATTGTTATTACAAAGATATTTTTATTCAAGAACTGGCAGTTCATATCAAAAAAACAGCAGGGTAAGTAGTCACACTCTATTCTGAAATTTGTAGTTCCACTACTACATTAGCCCATAACTTTATTTTCTGCAAATACTTTTACCTTACGGTAAATCTCAATCACTAGGTCACTTTTGGGCAATGAGCTATAGATTTTCTCCAGATAACGCTGCCTCATCAAAATGTCGAAAGAAGGTTTATAATTGATATCAAATGCCCACGAAAGCTGCATAATTTTTATATCAATCAGACTGGAGACATCCGCTTTCGACACCAGCTTCCCTGCCAAAATTTGCTTTGCTACTTCTGCTGAAACAATCCCTCCTTTAGGCATTTCCCATGTTAATGTATGATTGGGAACTGCTCTGGGATTGGTGTAATAATCAGTAATAACCTGAAGTATATCGAGTTTATCTGCATCACGGAGAATTCGCGCACACGAAAGTTCATCTTGTACTGACTCCTTGGGCAATTCACGCTTGTTATGAAATTGAATGGCCTGCAAAATTTTGTTCTTATATTCTTCGTTGAATCCATCCAACATTGCATTTTCATTAATTACTTGTACCGAGTAATCCGCATGATCAACCGACAGAGTATCATTAAAAGTATTAAATTCTATCAATTGCTTGAATCGCCCAATATCATGAAAAATTCCGGAGAGAAAAGCTGTTTCCTGCTCTTCTTCTGTAAGTTTCAGATTTCTAGCGATCGTTACACACAACTCTGCAACTCGTAACGAGTGCTCGTACTTTATCAGAAAATTATTCCTCTGATCTTCCGAAAGTCCTGTAAATGAATCAAAATATTTCTTAAAATTCTTTTGTGCGAGGTCACTTCCCTTCTCCATATATCCAACTTTAGAACGGGCAAAGGTAACCGATATCGTTCCTTTACCTTTCCCTTGCCTCATTATTTTATTAACATTTAATAATCGACAAATTTGTTCACCCAATGAATAGAAAGAATATTTAAACCTCTTAATTATTTTTCTGTGTGATTGCGGAATTTTGCTATTTTTGCAGCCGAAAACGGTCCCATAGTTCAATGGATAGAATACAAGATTCCGGTTCTTGCGATCTGGGTTCGAGTCCCGGTGGGATCACCAAAGCGGGGATTTTATCAATCTTGATAGAATTCCCGCTTTTTTGTTTGTTCAGAATCCTCGTCAACTGCGGGATTGGAGAAAAAAAAGAGTTTACCCGGGAGGTTCGATAACAGTCTAATTCCCGGTTATAGATGATTCCTTCAGGAAACAGTAGATTTTGAAATGCCCTCTTTCCGTTAAAATCTGATTTCTCCCATATTATCAATGGATTAAGGCATGC
>JBKEDN010000130.1:0-17595 GCA_047975435.1 Draconibacterium sp.
CTGTTTGTCCCTGTTGCTTTGTATCTTGTCCTCATTGTATAAGAATATGCTCCTAAGATACTATTTACTATTATAATAGGCTGATTGGTAGATTTTTAATTTTTAGAGGTTTCCTTATAAAATACTGCCCGGTTTTAAAAAGTTTTACCGGACACTAATGATTCCAAATTCAAAAATCAACAGTAACAATAACGAAACGGTTATTATTGTTTCCCTGATGGCTATCAATACTTCATACTAAGGATATATTTTTCAAATGAGAAGAAAAGAAAAGCTCAAAAAATATCCAGATCTTTTGGTGCCAATATATCATTGCCCTTTTGAGGTAATAGAAAAAGATTGCCCTTTTTCCGAATTTCGGGAAACAGAACTGGCGGAGGAACATGAAATGCGAATAAATAGCCTGTCATCTGCGCAATTGGATAAATTAAGAAAACACCATAGAGCTTGCTTAATGAAGAAAATTGAAAGGAGAGAAGCAGTAACCCATGGATAAGCTAATAATATAATTGAAACTTTTGTATCTTTACAATGAATAAAAGTCGCTCTTTGTATTTTGTGCAAAAAGAAGATAAACGTAGAAGTTCGCTCGTTTCTAAATCGTTACCTATTATATCTTTCACATGTCATAATGTGCTTATTTACAGACAGAAGGAAAATTCCATATGCCTTGCCAAATGGAAAGTCAGGTTTTTGTCGACAGATGCTAAATCTGCAATTTCTTTTAAATAAGCATTCATTCTTTGATTTGTGAAAATAGGGAAGATGTGATCTTCTGTTTTCTTGTTTGGATACCTGCTGTATTTTTTTATTAGCTCATGAGCTTTGGGCAGGAGAGGCCTTAGATAAAAGATCTTCAAGAAAATTACAGTAGTTGTTATACTGTTCCTCGGTTTTAATGACTGTATATTTTAATGTTTCCATTTCTTTTCAATTAATAGTTATCTATAAAAAATTGTTCTTCATTATCTCATAGTTTTGTGAGGCAAGCGTGCGCTCCAATCCATCTCGGTGTTATGATATTCAATGAGCCCTTCCTGGGTTTCCCGAATCATCAATGCCAAAATATTATTCTTGATTGCCTCAGGTGTAACAGTTTGCTTGTCTACAACCAAGTTCTTATAACACCCTGTGATTTGTAATCTTATTTGCTCTAAAATAGGTGTTAAGCCTACTAAGTTGAGGAGTTCTATCCTTTGCCTACCACGGCCATTATTCCAGATATCGACATAGATTTGCTTCTTGATCGAGATTTGTGCTCGTTCTGTATTCAAAGTTATACTTGCATAAATTGGAGCTTCACGTCTTTTTTGAACACATAAGCTATCGCAAAGTTAGCCCAATAGGGCAGAAAAGAGTTTTGTTTTCAAGGGGTGTGGAGAAACCAAGGCAATGCAATCTTTCCTCTATAACAGAGTTAATTAACTTTATGAAATAAGTGTTTATATAAAAACAGTCTCGTTTAAATTCAAAAAAAACTATTTTTGGTAAACTCAAAAAACTAACTTGGAATTAAACCAGACCATAAAACCGTTGGTAAAACGTATTGCTCACGAAGACGACGAACGTGCATTCAAGCAATTTTTTGATCTGTTTTCCGGACGGCTTTACCAGTTTTCTCTTTCTTTTATTAGAAGTCAATCACTTGCAGAAGAGGTTGTTACGGATGTTTTTTTAAAAGTGTGGCTTAATCGCACCGAGTTGGTTAACATAGGAAACATTAAAGCCTATCTTTTCAAGGCTACATACAATACTTCACTTAATTATTTGGATGAAACAAGACGCAAAAAGGCAATTTCGCTGGAAGATGTGGAGGTTGATTTGGGAATTGATCTTATCTGTCCTGAAACGGAGCTTATCAATAAAGAATTAAAAGAACTTATTGAAAGAGCTATCGAAGATTTGCCCCCCAAATGTAAAATCATATATAAAATGGCCAAGGTCGAGCAAATGAAGTATAAGGAAATTGCAGAACTTCTCGATATTTCTGTAAAAACGATAAATCATCAACTCGCTATTGCTACGAAGAAAATAGGAGAGGCCATAAAAAATTATCTCAAAGAGCAAGACGACGACAACCGCTTTATTGTACTATTCCAGTTATTTACACCTGCCAATCATTAAATACGTTATTTTTTTAAGATTGCTTTTAGGAGAATTTAATAATTCTCCTGTCATTGGAGTTGTAAGAGTTAATTGAATGGACAACGAAAGGATCTGGGAAAGCATTACAAATAAAATAACCGGCGAATTAAATTATGCCGAAGAAGCAGTTGTAGAAGAATGGTTAGGGCAGGATAGGCAAAACAAAAAAGTGCTTGACCGCCTTATCCAGATTTGGCAATACAACCCTCGCCAAATTGATAGTAACCCAGCCATTTACAGAAAATACCTGCGTCGTAAAAATCAATTTACAAAAAAGAAAACAGTAAGTCCCTTTGTGTATTATACTCTCCGAATAGCAGGAATTTTGTTTCTTTTACTTGCTTCAATGTTTATTTTTGACAGCATTATAGAGTCAAAAAGGAACGAAATTGTTTACCAAGAGATTTCTGTCCCTAAAGGAAGTCGTTCTACTTTTAATCTACCAGATGGGACTAAAGTATGGTTGTCGAACAACTCAACGATAAGATTTCCTTCTGAGTTTATTGGTAGATCCAGAGAGCTGGAAATTGAAGGTGAAGCATATTTTGAAGTCACTCACAATCATAAAAAACCTTTCGTCGTTAATATCGGGAAAAACCGTATCAGAGTATTGGGAACGCATTTCTCCGTAACTGCTTACCCCGACGACAATGAGGTTCGTACTGATTTGGTGGAAGGGAAGATTCAATTTGATATTGCAAATAACAAAGGTGGTTTCCATTCATACGTTGTGAAGCCATCTCATAGTTTAGTTTGGAATAAAACCTCAGGGAAGCTTTATGAGTCGAGAGTCCCTGACGGTTTTTACGATTATTGGCGCAAAGGTATTTATGAGTTTAGAAACGAAACATTGGAAGACCTTGCGTTAAAAATCGACAGAATATATAATACCCAACTTGTTTTTGAAGATGAAGAATTGAAACAAAAGAGGTTCAGTGGAACAATCAGTATTGACGATAATATTTTCACGTTCATAGAGGCAGTAAAAAGTACCTCAATAGAGCCAATCGTTTACCGGTATGAGAAGAATAAACTATATATAAAATTTAAATAAAATTATATTGCCTATGTAACAAACTTATGAAGTAACAAAGGCGGAAAATGCGTCAACATTTTCCACCTTTCACGGAAACATTACGTTTCTTTTTTATTAAAAAGACTCTGCCATAAATCAGGCATAGTCATAAACTTAACACTACAAATGTATGAAAAAATTTAGATTGCAGTGGGAGAGGTATGTTTGCCCTCCTTTTAAAAAAATAATGCTTATGACCAAGTTAACGACACTGTTTATTTTGATCAGTATTATGCAAATTTCGGCCAATAGTTATTCGCAAACCGGAAAGCTCGACTTGAAATTGAAGAACACCACAATCTTTGACGTATTTGAGCAAATTGAGAATGTAAGTTCCTATCGTTTCTTTTACGACAATGCACAGATTGACCTGATGAAAAAGGTATCAATAAAAACTGAAAATAGAGAGTTGGTTGATATTCTGCATGAATTGTTGGATGATACCAATTTAACCTGGGAAGTAAAAGACAAGTTGATTTTGGTACAGTTGAAGGATACAAAAGCAGATTCGGAAAATATCTTACAACAACAAAAATCAGTCACAGGAAAGGTAAGCGATTCCAATGGTGTCTCATTACCCGGTGTTACGGTTTTAATTATGGGAACTACAAACGGGACAGTGACCAATGCAGATGGAGAGTACGTGATGACCAATATTCCGGAAGATGCGGTACTTCAGTTTTCTTTTGTTGGTATGAAAACTAAGGAGGTTGCTGTTGCTGATAACAAAACAATTGATATTATACTGGAAGAGGAAACAGTTGGCGTAGACGAAGTAGTTGTGACAGCACTAGGTATAAAAAGACAGGAAAAAGCCCTTGGGTATTCGGTTCAGAAGGTTGATGGACAGGAACTTCAGGAAACTAAAGGAACTTATGTCGCAACCTCAATGACTGGTAAAATATCTGGTTTGTGGGTAAAAAACAGTACAGAGTTCAACGAGGCGCCATCCATCTCGTTACGAGGAGAAACTCCGTTGTTAGTTATTGATGGTGTTCCTTACTCAAATATGCAATTAACTGATATCGCTGCAGATAATATTGAATCGATTGATGTGCTAAAAGGAGGAACAGCTTCTGCCCTTTATGGATACAGAGGAGGAAGCGGTGCAATAATCATCACCACCAAGAACGGTAAAAATACAAACGGACTTACTATTCAGGTAAACAGCAACAGTATGGTTGCGGCAGGTTTTTTGGCATTGCCAGAGGTGCAATCCTCTTACGGGCACGGCATTAACGGAGCAATTTCTGACGACTATGTTTGGGGGCCAAAACTGGATATCGGAGAAACAGCCATGCAATGGGATCCAGTTACCAAAAGCATGAAAGAAATGCCCCTAATTTCAAGTGGAAAAGATAACTTTCGAAATTTTCTTGAAACCGGATTTGTTTCCAACAATAACGTTAGTATTTCTCAAGCAGGAGAAAATGGAAGTTTTCGTATTTCTCTAAATCATATTTATAATAAGGGGCAATACCCTAACCTAAAACTAAATGCTACCAATTTTACCGTTGGAGGAACGATGAAACTTGGGGATAAGTTTAATCTGGATGGTTATATGGGATATAATCGTGAAATGGCTCCCCAAACAACTGGAAAAGGTTATGGTGACCAGGGGTATATTTATCAGATTCTGCTTTGGTCAGGCCCTGATTATGATTTACGTCAGTATCGCGATTATTGGGTGGTTAAAAATGAACAACAAAACTGGCTTTATGATGCATGGTATGATAACCCTTATTTAATAGCTTATGAGAAATTGAAGGGACAGTGGAAAAACAAAATGAATGCCAATGTTACTGCAACTTACAATGTATTTCCCGGTGCAAAAATCCTGCTTCGTAACGGTTTTGATATGTATAGTAATGAATATAATACACAAAATCCGGTAAACGTTAATAGTGGCAGAGGAGGTTTTGATCAGAAAGGAGTCTATAAGAATGAAGTTAGTAGCGGGTGGAGCATTAACAGCGATTTGATTTTTATGTATGATAAAACTGTCTTTAAAAATATAGGAATAGATGTACTGGCAGGAGGAAATATTTATCGTTATACTGACAAAGACCTATATGCATCTACTCAAAATGGATTGGTAATTCCGGGCTTTTATTCGCTTAAGAACTCACGCGATCCCGCATATGTAAGCTCCTGGGTCAGGAGGAGGCAGGTGAATAGTGTATTCGGAAAATTAACCTTATCGTATAAAGATGCTATCTATGTGGATGCAACCGCACGAAACGACTGGAGCTCAACGCAGTCAAAAGATACTCGTTCGTTTTTTTATCCGTCGGTTGGAACCAGTATTATTTTGAGCGAATTCTTTGATAAACCTTCCTGGCTAGACATGTGGAAAATACGCTCATCATGGACACTTGCAAAATCACCTTTGGGAATTTATGATAACAACCAGGCTTATGCCACAGGACAGGCTAATTGGGAGGGTTTATTATATGCAGATTATCCGAATAGTTTAGTAGGAGGAGTTGTTTCTGCCGAGTCAACCAGGACGGTTGAATTAGGAACCAGTGCCTATCTTCTTAAACGGCTGAAAGTTGACTTTGCATATTACAACAAGCTATATTATAATCAGCAAACCAGTGCAACAATTTCTTCGGCGTCGGGCTTCACAAGTACTTTGGTAAATACAGATGAAGAATATGTACGTAAAGGACTCGAATTTACGGTTGAAGCTGACGTCGTGAAAAAGAAAGATTTCTCATACACTCTTACCGCTAACTGGTCAAATTCGCATAGATATTATCATAAGCTGGATCCAGTATATTCTCCTGATAATTTATGGACAAAAGTGGGAGGACGCGTTGATAATTATGTCGATCGTTATTGGCTGACAGATTCCGAAGGAAACATTGTTCACAAGTCAAACGGTATGCCATGGAAAAGTGATTATTCTAAATCATGGGGCTATTCTGATCCCGATTTTATTTGGGGTTTAGGCAATAGGATTACCTGGAAAAGATTTAATCTTAATTTCAATTTTGACGGTCGCGTAGGGGGACTAATGTATAACTACACCGAATACAAAATGTGGGATACTGGTTCACATCCCGATAGTGACAACCAGTGGAGATATGATGAAGTTGTAAATGACAAACAAAACTATGTCGGAAATGGTATTAAAGTGGTTTCCGGTACGGTAGAATATGATAATTATGGACAGGTAATTAGCGATACACGTGTTTTTGCTGAAAATGACAAAGAAGTTTCTTATCAGTCATATGCAAGAAGCTACGCTGATGGAAGGTTAGGGAATGTAACCGGGACTTTTATTAAGTTAAGGGATATTTCCTTTGGGTATAATTTACCTGTAAATGTAGCCGGAAAAATAGGTGCCAAAAGCATGTACATCTCATTAACCGGACAAAACGTATTGTTATGGACCAAGAAGTTCAGATACGCCGACCCCGATAAAGGTACCGACTCTGACCTTACTTCTCCATCGGTTCGTTATATTGGAATGAATATCAATGCAACGTTCTGATACTAAATTCAACAGGAATGAAATTACGAACAAAAAAGAATTCAAAAATGAAACGATTCATAAAAAATACGTCACTTCTGCTGGTATTTCTGATAAGTATAACTGGTTGCCAGAACTTCGAAGAACTTAATACCAACCCGGATTTGTCAATTGCAGTTACTCCAGATATGTTGGCAACAACTCTTATTCTGGATATTTGCAGAAGTGAAGTTGCAACAACAAAAGGTTTTATGCAACCATATATGCTGGATAAGCAAATTCTTTGGACCGAATTTGCGCAGGAAATGCAGTATAATAAATTGGGGCGGACAAGCTTCGATAGTTATGTGGTACTAAACAATGTGGAGAAAATGATTGACTTCTCAACCGAAGGTACTTTAAGAAACTCTTATACTGCTTTAGGCCATTTTGTTAGGGCCTGGAAATTTTTCAACAAAACTATGGAAGTGGGAGATATTCCATACAGTCAGGCATTATTGGCAGAATCTGAAGGGAATGTAAAACCTGTTTACGATAGCCAAAAGGATGTTTTTTTAGGGATAATTGGGGAGTTGGATAAAGCAGATGAGTTGTTTGCTACTGGAACCGAGTTTTCCGGAGATCCTGTTTATGATGGAGACCCTGTTAAATGGAGAAAGCTTGTCAATACCTTTCAGGTTAATGTGCTGATAAATCTGTCGAAAAAGGCCGGAGATACCGACTTGAGGATAGCTGCCCGTTTGGCAGATATTGTTGCTAACCGGCCTTTGATGGAAAGTAACAATGATAATTTCGGATTAACATATTCTGATGCTGTTGGGCAGACCTATCCTTTTTCAAAGCCCAATCCATTTACCATTTACCCAATTGTTAGCAGTACATTAACCGATAAACTGATACAGACACAAGATCGGCGATTGTTCTATTACGCTTCGCCTTCTTCGGTAAAAATAGCGGGAGGCAAAACAGTCAGCGACTGGGATGCATATGTAGGCGTTGATCCTTCAACAGTTTACGCAGAAGTAGGGGTAATTGCCGGGACCAGGGATTATTCAACAATCAACGATAGGTACTATGCGCCCGAAGGCGAACCAATAGGATTGATAAGTTATGCTCAATTAAAATTCAATTTAGCAGAGGCTGCTGTACGCGGGTTGATTAGTTCTGATGCAGAAACTCAGTATAATGATGGCATTAAGGCTGCAATGAAATTTGTAGCTGATAATACTGCAGATGATGCCCTGTATCACCATAACATGAAAATGGATAACGCTTATATTGATGCATTTCCCTTAACTACACCGGTTAAGTTTGAAGGTACAACACAGGAAAAACTGGAAAAAATTCTTACCCAAAAATATATAGCAACCTATCTTCAGATACCGAGAAGCGCTTTTTATGATAACAGAAGAACCGGATACCCTATTCTCCCAATCAATCCGGAATCAAATCAAAACGAGCCTAACGATCGGCTTCCTAAGCGTTGGATGTATCCGCAAGGCGAACTCAACTATAATTCAGAAAATGTAACAGAGGCTATTAGCCGACAATACAGCTCTGATGATGTTAATGAGACCATGTGGATATTAAAGGATTAATTTGGTTCCTCCCCTTTATTTTATCTCAGGCGCCAGGAATTAACTGGCGCCTGAATATTTATCAATAAATAAGTCAGACACATTTTATAGTTTAAATCAGATGAAAATTATTAATCGACGAGATTTTATTAAAGGGGCATCCCTTACTGGGGTAGCCGGAATATTTTCAACCACAGCGACAGCAAGCATATTACCAAGCAGTCTACATATTGATGATGGCCAGGAGGCTGAAGTAGCAGTAAACCATGAACTCCGATACAATGGAAAGGGGAAATTTAAAATCGTACAATTTACAGATACACATTATATCTCCGGCGACCCTCTATCCGAACGTGCATTGAAAAATGTAAATGAAATTTTAGATGCAGAACAGCCCGATTTAGTTATTCATACCGGTGATGCGATTTACGGTAAACCTGCAGAACTCTCAATGAGAGAAATCCTGGAGCCCATGTCAGAACGTAAAATACCTTTTGCAATAACATTTGGGAATCATGATGATGAACATGATAAAACAAGAGAGGAATTGTTCGATATTATCCAAGGTATTCCTTATTATGTTGGGGGTACTAGTCAAGAAATATCTGGAATAACAAATTCTGTCATAACATTAACTAACCAAAATAAGAAGATTGAACACGTCTTTTATTTGTTCGATTCGAATGCCTATTCTACCATTGAAGGCATAAAAGGTTACGGGCATATTCACTTCGATCAGATTGAATGGTATAGGAGAAATAGTCGGAGGTTTACAGAAATTAACAACGGGAAGCCCGTTCCCTCCCTGGCATTTTTCCATATTCCCATCCCGGAGTACAGCATCGCTGCCGACGATGCAAATGTTATCATGGCCGGAACACGCGGTGAAAAAGTCTGCTGTCCGGCTATCAATTCAGGTTTGTTTACTTCGATGAAGGAGATGGGAGATATCCGGGCAACGTTTGTAGGACACGATCATAACAACGACTATGTCACATATTGGAATAAGCTGTTCCTGTTTTACGGACGGTTTAGCGGTTGCGACACCGTGTATAATGATATTAAGCCCAATGGGGCAAGGATAATCGAATACCGCGAAGGGGAAGACGGGTTCAGTTCCTGGATACGCCTTTACGGAGGGGAGATTATCCAGAAACATCATTTCCCCAATGATTTCAGTTGGAGGGACGCATAAGATTGTTGGGGGCAAATGTACCCCAAACCTTAATTTGTGCCTTTAGCAACTAAAACTTAAATCAATGAATGTACTTCTTTTACATGTTTTTGCTATAACCTGCTGCTTTTGGATAAAACATTCTGCTTGACCAGCGTTATAGCACCAATTTGTTATTTTCTATTTTGTGGCTAATTATTGGTTCCACCAATGAAGAAATGAGTAGTGTTGTAAAAGAATCTCCGTTGCTTTCCTTTGTGGTTACTGCGGAATCGAAAACGTAACGATTGATAACAGTTCAGCTTACATTCAGGGTTGGCTGAAAAAGCTAAAAAGCGATAACAAATTTATTGTAATGGCTTCCGGTTTGGCTCAGAAAGCTGTTGATTATATCCTGGATCATCAGGATTCTAGCTTCAAGCCAGTTCCGAAGAAAAAGAAACCTCAAATTGTAAATTTCAATTAGTTTCTAATTCTTTGTCCTGAGTGAGATAAATGTGGTTGTTCTGTGCCAGCTTATATTCTTTGTAATACTTTATCTCGAAAGCCGTTTGGGGCAGTGGCTGTAGCAAATGTTTTTCACCGGAAAGAAAGTGCACCTGGCGACAGTAACCCCTTTGCTGCATACGGGTTTGGTTATGGTTTTCTGTATGCATTTTTATAGCTCCGTTCAATGTTTCAAGCGAAAAGAATTGTTGGTTACGTATGCGTGCATATACCCGGTTGTAAATTAGTTTCACCTGGTTCTCTACCAAAGCTTTGTCTTTGGGCTTTCTTGCACGTGCAGGGACTACAGCCATATTGTAATGGTTGGCAAAATCTTCCAATACCTGGTTTATCGAAGGTTCATACCGGTTGGCTTTTATAACTGCTGACTTCAGGTTGTCAGGGACTAATGCCCTGGGCACCCCGCCAATATTTTCCAGGCAAAGCCTGAGGGCATAGATAAAATCATCAATGCGCTGGCTTGGTACTGCCATACAAAACGCATAATCGGAGTAGGGCAAACAGGCTACAAAAACCTGGCATTCGATGATTTCCCCGCTTGTGCGGTCGATATAAGACAGTGTTTTGCCGGCAAAGTCAACAAAGAGTTTTTCCCCGGGCTCATGTGTTAATACCAGCGATGGGTTCTTGGTCAACATGTGTTGCGATAAATGAAAACTGAACTGGCTTAAACTATACCCGGTTGGTTGCGTTAGCCGGTATTCTTCCCACAATAATTTGCGGGTAACACCTGTTTTTTTCAGTTCGGTGGTAAAATAACCCAGCTGGTCTTTTAACTTCTCGAAACGCTCGTCTTTATAAGCCGGGTTACCGGCATGAAAGACTTTCTCCAGTGAGTGGTCTTCCATCTTCAGTAAAGTTTCAAGGCTTAATTTTGAACTCCGGTATTTTTCAAGGTAACTTTTTACGGTGTTCTTGCTAATACCTAAATTACGGGCGATGGCTTTGTTTGCATGCCCTTGCTTGTGTTGTTGCAGTATTTGCTTTACCTGACTCATTCTCTTAGGTTTTCCGGCCATATCTTTTAATTAATGGTTCATAAACCATCAATTAACCAAAACCTAAATTCAGGGGGGTCAGCTTGCCCCGTTTTTATTTCCAGAAAACAGGTCCAAAGGGGTCAGCTTACTCCGTTTTTTGACCGCGCCGACCGGAACAGGGGGCAATATGCTCCGTTTTTAACCGCCGCCGACCCCAAATTGGACTTTCTCTGCTCCTTAAGGGGTCAGCATCCGCCGGAATGTCATGCAAAAAAAAAGATTATTCTTTATGCTTTGGAAGGGGGTCAGCTTGCTCCGGAATATCCAATCTGAATGGGATTATGCAAGAAGTTATGGAAGAAGGGTTCTTGATGAAATCTATCAATTTTTTTAGGAACGTCACAAATACCTCCCCAAATCAAATCCCTCAGCATCATCAACATCACTTTGCGGTTTAACCTGCCCTACCAGTTCAGCCTCGCACCTGTCCAGGATATCCGCAACCTTTTGCTCCCCGCCTTCAATCTGGCCGATAAGTTGCTCCATTAAATTGGTATTCTCTACCGATTTAATCGTTTTTGCTGCTTTTACAATGTGTGCCTGCGACAGGTCGTGCAAATGAGACTGGATAACATCAGACATTTCTGCCAGTTCATCAAAACTTGCCCCAGTAGCCAATACAGGAACAAATTCAGTTTCTTCAAAGTGGAGGAAATCTTCCTCATCTATTTCGTCATTTAATGGGTTCAATGGTTCCATATCCACATCAATATTCAGCCGGGCTTCTTCACGTGTGTAGAAAACCTTTTCCATTTCCTCCGGGGGAACAACACCGCGTTTATTGGCATTCTCCCAAACGGAATTATCGGCGTATTGCCCTAACCGGGTTTTGCTTATGCCCACAACGTTTTCATTATTTTCCGGCATTTCCTCGTCCGTTTTCAGATGCCTCCCGGCTTTCTTTCCGTAAAACAAAAAATATCCTGTCCACAAAATGCAACAAACCACAATTATCCCTCCTGCGATATCACCTGTACTTATCATTATTGAAAAGGTTGTTTGATGTTTTCATTAAAAAGGCGGATGATCTCATCCTTATACGCATTAAAATGCGCTTCAATTATAGCTTCTACATATCCCCCGAGAGTTGCTTTCTCCCCTCCAATTGTAGCCAAAATATTTTTTAGCTGGCCTATCAGTTCCTTACTGAGATATACGGTACTTTTCTCATTTTCGCTGCCCCGCTGGATAAACGTAGCGATATAACCGGAGGTAAGTTTTTCTGAAGGTACAGCATCCTTTTTTCTTCGTGGGGTATTTGAGGCGGGAGGGTTTTCCTTTTTCTCCGAAGTATTGCCACCCGAAGCTACCATTTTCATAAATTCGTTATCGTCAACTTCTTTCATAGCTTATAAATTCAGGTTTTCAGTAATTTCATTCAGTAACTCAACAATATTGCTCCCCCGGGCTATTTGTTTGTCGGGAGGGAACAATGTGGATCGGAACGGACGTTGTCCGGCGCCGAGTATTTCTTTCCGGTAACGTTTTGTGTCAGGAACCCGGGTTTTTAACAGGGGCAATCCCAGACTTGCAATGCCTTTAGAATAAATATCGTATAAGGCTGTTTTTTCACGTTTATCAACGAGGTTCCAGAACAGGTATAACTGTTTCTGGGGATTTCCTTTTACCATTTCCCCAATGGCCCGGGCGAAATTAAGGCTGCTTTCCAACACAACCCGGTCGGCGCTTAGGGGAACCAGGAATACATCCATTTCGGAGAGTAAACGGTACATCCCGGATGTATTGACAGTTCCCGGGACATCAAACAGTACCAGGTCAATTGTTTCCTTTGTCTGTTCAAGAAAATCTTTAACAATGTCCATTGCAGAATCAGCAGAAGCTTTTAAAATAGTATAAGCCTTTTTATCTAACCGGGTAAACTGTTCATAAGCAAGGGCTTTTAACTGCCTGTCCTTTGAAACGGTTTCTATCTCCCGCTCCCGCATTTGAAAGATACTGTATTGCGGGTAATCGCAATCTGCCACCAGTACGTTTAAGCACTTTTCATAATGCAGGTAACTTGCTGTTAATACAGTAAAAGTTGTTTTGCCCACACCGCCCTTTTGAGTCGCATAAGCCATAAATAACGGTTTGTTCCTTTGTCTTTCCATGTCTTTAAATGTTTACGTTTTCAATTATGTATTCCATTATGTCGATGAATTTTTATAGCCACCCTTAAATAGCCTGATGAATACTTATTCCCACGCCCTGTCCTTTCTTTGCCCGGACATTAGATTGCCCATACTTTCCTGTAACCCTTTATTTTTGTGCGCCATTATCAGAATATTTTCCTGCCTGCATTTTCAGTTGCCTGCCCAAATGAATAAATGCTTTCCTGTTTAAGCCACTAAATGTTTTTACACTTGTGCAAATGCGTAAATATGTATTTGTGCAATTGTCCACTTGTCCATTTCCCCGGACAGGGATAAATCCGTGCAGACAATTTCGGGTTCATTTGCCCGCTTGCAAAAACAAACACACAGGCAAACAAAAACTAAAAACAGGTGTCCCAGATGGACCGTGGTCAAACTGTCCCCGTTTGTCCGCATTTGTCTCTTTCACAAAATTTTAGCCCGGGTTACTTTTGTCCACATCGATGAAGCTCAAAAACATTAAGCTTTCATGGGATTCACAGACCGAACGAAGGGAGGGAATATTTGCAGGCGGCAAATAGCAAGGTGTGTTTTGCGCCTCCCGAAATATTTCCGGTGGCTCAAAACGATCCCGCAAGGCGCGGGATGTTTTTGACTCCGAAGTCGCAAAATTGAAAACAACGATATAATGGATAAAGCAGTAAGAAAATACAAAGGTGGTCGAAAACCAAAACCCAACCCGGTGGTAGCGAACTACACGGTTAGGTTTAATGCAGTGGACAATGCTCGGTTTTTGACCTTGTTTGAAAAGTCGGGAATGAAAACCAAAGCCGGATTTATTTCTGCCCGTGTTTTTGACGAAACATTTAAGGTCATCCAAATCAACAAAGCCGAACACGACTATTACAGCAAGTTGAGCACCTTTTATTCCCAGTTCAGGGCTGTTGGTGTCAACTATAACCAGCTAGTAAAAGCCCTCAATACCCATTTTACCGAGAAAAAGGCATTGGCAGCGCTTTATAAACTGGAGAAATACACCATCGAATTTATCCGGTTGAATAAAGAAATCATCGGACTCACCCAAAAATACGAACAGGAATGGTTGCAAAAATAAATATCGGCAGTTCCCTTTTCGGGGCTTTGTCCTACAACCAGGAGAAAGTAGATACGGGAGAAGCTAAAGTGCTTTGCTCCAACAAAGTGTTTTTACCAACGCATGCATCCCTGACCCTGGCATTTTGCATGAGAAGCTTTGCAAACTACATCCCCAAAGGCATCAAAACGGAAAAGCCGGTTATGCACATATCCCTAAACCCACATCCGGATGATAGCCTTAGCGATGATCAGCTTTCGCTTACTGCCCAGGGGTATCTTGACAAAATGGGCTATGGCAACCAACCGTTTGTGGTTTACAAACACGAAGATATCGACCGCCATCACATCCACATTGTCACGTTAAGGGTTGACGTAAAAGGCAAAAAAATTAACGACAAATTTGAGTTTAGACGGAGCAAAGAAACTACCCGCGAACTAGAACAAAAATACGGGCTGCATCCGGCAGATCAACAAAACCAATCGCAAGCCCCTCAACTCCCCAAAGTAGATTACAAAAAGGGGAACATCAAAAAGCAAATTGCCAATCTCACCAAAGAACTGTCTGCTTCCTACCGTTTTCAAAGCATCGGGGAGTATAAAACACTTTTATCGCTGTACAATATCGGGCTGGAAGAGGTCAAAGGGGAATTTAACGGAAAGTCCTATCACGGGATTGTTTATTTCGCACTGGATAAAAAAGGGAGCAAAAGAGGACAGCCTGTTAAAGCTTCGCTTATCGGCAAACAGGTGGGAGCAGAAAACCTGTTAAAACGGTGTAACTACAATGTCCAAAACATTAAAAAATACCGCTTCAAAGAAGCCTCCAGACCAATAATTGAATCAATTCTGGCGACAGCAAAAACAAAGGCTGGGTTCATTCGAAAACTCCGGGGACAGGGCATCGATGCCGTATTCAGGGAGAATCGGAACGGGCGTATCTATGGCGTTACTTTTGTCGACCACCACCGGCATACTGCCCTTAACGGTTCGCGGTATGGCAAGGCTTTTTCGGCTAACGCACTCAACAAAAAATTCGGGCATGACAATTCCTCCTCAAAGGCTTCGGATGAATCTCAGGAAAACAAAGCCCTCGCCAGAAATTCTGGGAATCCCGCGATAATCCCTTTTTTCGATTTTACCGGTTCGGGGGAAAACTACGAAGAAGAAGCATTTATCCGAAGGATGAAACGCAGGAAAAAACGAAAACACTAAACACGCGAAAACTATGGCACAGGAAGACGACTTAAGGGCATTGGGTAAAATCATCGACTTTATACGGGCGATAAGCATATTACTTGTAGTGGTACATATTTACTGGTTTTGTTACCAAATGGTTTCGGAATACGGGCTGAGCATTGAAGTGGTAGACAATATACTGATGAACTTCCATCGTACAACCGGGCTGTTTTCTTCACCGCTTTACACCAAACTGTCTGCAACGCTTTTGTTGGTGCTGTCCTGTCTTGGCACCAAGGGCGTAAAAGCCGAAAAAATCACGTGGACAAAGATTAATATTAACCTGGGCTTTGGCATTGTTCTGTTCTACCTGAATTGGTGGATATTGGAACTGCCTTTGCCCGTTGTTGTCAAGTCCACACTGTATATTTTCTCACTTACCACAGGTTTTATCCTGATGCTGGTTGCCGGGGCATGGATAAGCCGCCTGTTAAAAACCAACCTGATGGACGATGTTTTTAATGAAGAAAATGAATCGTTTATGCAGGAACAACAACTAATGGAAAACGAATATTCGGTAAACCTGCCAACACGTTTCTACTATAAAAAGAAATGGAACAATGGCTGGATTAATGTGGTGAATCCTTTTCGTGCCTCCATCGTTTTGGGCACACCCGGAAGCGGCAAATCCTATGCAGTGGTCAACAATTACATCAAACAGCAGATTGAAAAAGGCTTTGCCATGTATATCTACGACTACAAGTTTCCCGACCTCAGCGAAATTGCATATAATCATTTATTGACCCACCTGGATGGTTATAAAGTCAAGCCCAAATACTATGTGATCAATTTTGACAACCCACGAAAAAGCCACCGTTGCAACCCCATTAACCCGGCTTTTATGACCGATATATCGGATGCCTACGAAAGTGCCTATACCATTATGCTGAACCTGAACCGTTCGTGGATTCAAAAGCAAGGCGACTTTTTTGTGGAATCACCCATCATTCTTTTGGCGGCTATTATCTGGTTCCTGAAGATTTACAAAGATGGAAAATATTGCACTTTTCCACATGCCATTGAATTTTTGAATAAGAAATATGCCGATACCTTTACCATCCTGACATCTTATCCCGAACTGGAAAACTACCTGTCGCCCTTTATGGATGCCTGGGAAGGTGGTGCGCAAGACCAGCTGCAGGGGCAGATTGCCAGCGCCAAAATCCCGCTTTCGAGGATGATCTCGCCGCAATTGTACTGGGTAATGACGGGCGATGATTTTACCCTCGACATCAATAACTCCAAAGAACCAAAAATTCTTTGCGTAGGGAACAACCCCGACCGTCAGAATATTTACAGCGCAGCATTGGGATTGTACAATTCCCGGATAGTGAAACTGATCAACAAAAAGCACCAGCTAAAAAGTTCGGTGATTATCGATGAGTTACCAACCATTTATTTCCGGGGGTTGGACAACCTGATTGCAACCGCCCGTAGCAATAAAGTAGCCGTATGCCTCGGCTTCCAGGATTACAGCCAGTTGACCCGCGATTACGGCGACAAAGAAAGCAAGGTAATCCAGAACACGGTTGGTAACATTTTTTCAGGGCAGGTAGTTGGCGAAACGGCCAAAGTACTCTCTGAACGCTTTGGGAAAATCCTGCAAAAACGCCAATCCATGACCATCAGCCGACAGGACAAAAGTACTTCCATAAATACCCAACTTGACTCGATTATCCCGGCTTCAAAAATTTCCAATCTTACACAGGGCATGTTCGTAGGGGCAGTGTCCGATAACTTTGATGAGCGGATTGAACAGAAAATCTTTCATGCCGAAATTGTGGTAGATAATGACAAAGTGAAAAGGGAAACAGCAAAGTACAAGCCCATACCTGTTATCGTAGATTTTACGGATAAAGAGGGCAAGGATACTATGGAGTTTGAAATACAGTCGAACTACAAGCAAATTAAGCAGGATGTAATCTCGATTGTGGAAAGCGAAATGGAACGGATACTTAATGATCCGGGGCTGTCTCATTTGGTGAAGAAGAAATAGGGTTTAATCGGCTTTTCCGGCAGATGAACCGATATTATCCACGATTCATTCCCGTCTGATTTTAAGGATTATTCTTTTATCGTTAATTTTATACTTATTTTTGGGATATGAAACGGTTGCTGGAAATAAAGGATAAATATGTTGGGCTTTCCAAAGGGTATATTGACTACGGGAGG
>JBKEDN010000153.1:0-55782 GCA_047975435.1 Draconibacterium sp.
CAGTAACTTTTCCGGAAATACTTTTAGCCTGTTCCGTATTAACGGGGTTTTCCACCGTCAGTGCAATTTGCCGGTCGGTAATTTTGTAAACAATACCTGATTCTTTAAAAACCTCGTCGAGAATACTCGGAATCAACTGATTTGTGAATTTCACATTTACTTCTCTATCTACATCAACAACAGTAGCATCGTAGATAAAGTAAAACTCTGATTGATCTTCAATTTTTTCAAGAAGATCTTTCACTGAAGTATTTTTTAAATCCAGGCTTAAACGTGTAGTCTGAGAGTACGTGTTTGTAGCCAGAATCTGCCCTATACTTAGCAGTAAGACAAATATAGTTGCCCTCATAGCCATAAATAATTTGGATCTCCAAATCGATCTGATCGTGGAGACCAGTTCAAAATTCTTTTTTTTCATAAATTTACAATGATTTGATTGTATAACTTCAAATTAGTATTGTGCCGGGAAGACAAAGTGGCACAAGAATCGAGGAGGTGTTAGCAGCATCTCCTTTTTAGTTCGTAAGTTTTATAGTTTGATTCTCATAGGCAAAATAGTTTATGTTTTATCGGATTTAGCGTATAGCTCTATTTGCATTTTATTATCAGGATTGTTCAGGATTTTGTACTTTATCGGACATGAATACTGTATATAGTTCAGGATTTCTTCCAGGGTCTCGTCTTTAAACTTTGCATTAAAAATGGATTTATCCACTTCGCTGTTTCTTACAATTATTTCTACATCGAACCGGCGTTCCAGCTTTTTAATAACTTCGCTCATGGGAGTATCGCTAAATATGAGGTACCCCTCTCGCCAGTGCGATGAATAAGGGTGTTCAAATTTGCTTATCTGAACTTCTTTCAGTTGCTTGTTATAGCGTGCTTTTTCTCCCGGACGAAGTCTGTAACTGAATGCATCATTCCCTTCCTGTAGCAATTCCACACTACCACTTTCGAGTATTACTTCTGTATTTTTACTCTCGGGATAAGCATTTACATCAAAATGAGTTCCCAGAACTTTAACTTTCAAATCGTTGCAGGAAACAATTAACGGGAGATTTTTATTTTTTGTTACCTGTAAATATGCCTGTCCTTTCAAATACAGATCGCGGTTATTTAGCGAAAACTCATTGTTGTACGACAAGCTTGTTCCCGAATTTAACCAAACCACAGAACTGTCAGGAAGTATTATTTTTGAAATTTGCCCTGCATCAGCAACTACCGAGGTATATTTTAATTCGCTTGCTGTCTCCGAAAACAACATGTCTTTACTAAAAAACAAGAGTACAGGTAAGCCAATTAAGATTACCACAATAGCAGCATATTTTAAAAATGTGCCCATTCTGAATCCTGATGATCTTTTATCTTCTGAAATTCTCTGGTGTAAAAGAATATATGATTTTTCGAGGTCGTAATCTCTCCGTTTCCGGGTAGATGACAGCAAAGTCCAGGCGGTTTTTGCTTTTCTGTAAATTTCTTTGTCTTCTTCGGTGGCTTTCAGCTTTTGAAGAACTTCCTTTCTGTCCTCAGGATCAATGTTTCCTGTAGCCAGGTTTACAATGTGTTTTAATTCGTTCATGTTTGTCTAATAATAGATTGCACGAAAGCGCATTTACCCTCGGTGTAAAACCGTTTTTTTTTTTTTGATAAATCTAACAATTGATGCCCGGGAACTTTCGATGGATTCTCAAACGAAACACAAAAGCCCAACGAATCAAACCTTTGAAGATACTTACTGGGCTACATTAAGAGACTGTTTAAAATTGGAAGAAAAAAGCAAAGAATTCAATTTCACACAATAAATAAATGCGCTACCAGAGGCAGATAGTCTTTCAGAGCTATCCTAAAAATTTTTAAGCCTTTTGAAATATGGCCTTCAACCGTTTTCAACGAGATATTGAGTTCTTCAGCAATTTCACGGTTTTTCATTTCGCTGAAACGGCTAAGCTCAAAAACCTTTTTGCATTGTGGCGGCAGTTCGTTTAACGTTTCTTCAATGATTTTCTCAATTTCGTGAAAAGCAAATAGGGATGTGTCAATTGTTTCGAGCGTTTCGGTATTTAGCTCCAACTCTGTTAAATCGGTGAGGTTAGAAAACAGCTTTTGTTTGTAGCGCTTATCCCGCAGGCGGTACAAACTGTTATTTTTTGCTATTGTATATAAATAAGAAGAAAGATTTGTATTGTCTTTTAACTCTTTGCGTTTTGTCCAGAGTATGTAAAACGTGTCCTGAACAATATTTTCGGCTGCATCTTTAATCGGGATGAACTCGAAAACAAAATAGTAAAGCCTCGAAAAATAATTGTTGTAGATGATCTTAAAAGCAGCCTCATCTCCAACCTTTAATTTTTCTATTAGTTGTGGTTCATTTTCGTTCATCGTAAAATTGATTGCCGAAAACAAAACTATAAAAAAAATGGAATATTCGGGGGGGGCGAATTAAGTGCTGTTTAATAATATAATAATCAAAACTTATAAAAAAGCCGGCAGAAAAAATCTGCCGGCTTTAGTACCTAAAAGTACTCTCTCTATTAGACTTAACTGGTAAAAGTTAAATACTTATCTACAATTATTTGCTTGCGTAATCTGTATTTTGAACCAGGTTCGGGTTACGTTGCAATTCGCTTAAGGAAATCGGGAATACCAAATCGGTTGTTTTAAACGTGGCGCCGGCCCCGTTGGTAGCACCAATCAGGTCAACGTAAGTAACAACTCCTTTTTCGGTAGTAGAAATTACCGGGAATTTCATTGTACGTACGCAATCGTCCCATAATTTAAATTCCAGTGGGAATTCTCTGAGCCTTTCTGTCCAGCAAGCTTCGATAAATGCCTGTTTTGACAAACCTAATAAACCGGTTTTTATTTCTGACTCGGTTTTCCCTTCGGTATTCGCACGAACCTGAACTTTGGCAAGGTAAGTTGCAGCATCGTCGGTAACGCCTTCTGTTTGAGCAATCGATTCAGCATAATCGAGATATGCTTCGGCCAAACGATAAAAGTTCCAGTCTTTTGTGGCAATACCGGTTGATGTTAAAGCATCTTCGTCGTAATAATACCAGCATCCGGCTTGTCCTTCGGGAGCAGTCCATGTTTTACCGTTTACCGGGTTGGTATAGTTCCAGTGGAAAAACTGGTTTGGCTGAATACGAAGGTCATTTTCATCGTAAACATTCAGGAAGCGGTCGGTAGGACCATATACTCTTTCAAAAATTGAATAGGTACTAAATACCGCTGTTGCTGCCGATGAAAAAGCATAGGTTGGCCACCAGCTACCGTTTGAAATGCTTGCATCATATTCCTGGCAATAAATAACTTCACTAAGGTCGTCGGTTGAACGAAGCTGGTTAAAAGCGCTGTTTTCTTCCAGGTCAACATTTGAAGTTAGTGAATGAGGTGAATCGATTACAGTTTTCGCATAGGTTTTAGCATTGGCGTAATCGCCTTGATGAAAATATACATCGGCAAGTACCATTGCTGCAACATATTTTGTAATACGGTGACCGTTGCTGGCAAAGGTTACTGCCGGCAATTCCTGAACAGCATCATACAAATCTTTTTCAATTTGTTCGTAAACCGAAGCTGTTGCTGTTCTTTCAGGATATAGATTTTCTAAGGTTGAAGGCTCAAGCAATAAAGGCACATCTCCAAAAGTCTTAACCAAATAGAAATAATTGAAAGCCCTGAAAAACTTGGCTTCTGCCACTAATTCACTTGCCACATCAGCATCCATCGAAATATTTGGAATACTTGCAATGGCGTTGTTGGCCACATTTATGGCGCGGTAGCAGTTGTCCCAAATGTCATCCGAATGACCGGAAATTTCGTTGGTATGATCCTGGCGTGTTAATAAGCGTGAATACCTGCAAACAATTTCCTGCCCCTCGTAACTATTTATGAAATAGCCAGTTAACATTCCATTGACAGAAACTTTGGGTCCGACATAAGCGCTTGATGCAAACGAAATTCTTCTGGTTGCACCGTTGCGGTATAAATAATTTACATTTTCTACAGCCTGAGCTTCGGTTTTATAATAATCGACATCGGTTATCGATGACTTCGGGCTCTCTTCCAGAAAGTCGTTGCAAGATGTCAGGTAAATAAGGCTCAGTGATAAGAATACTATTATTTTTTTCATAGTAGTTATCTTTTAAAATTCATTAAAATGTTACGTTTAATCCCAAAGTCCAGGTTCTGGCTCTTGGATAAGAAAAGAATGTCATGTTCTGTCCAAATTTGTTGGAGTCTCCCTGCGAAGTTGATTCCGGATCGTAACCATTGAAATCGTCAGAACAAATTAAAAATGCGTTGTTTACGTTGGCATACAAACGCAATGCTGAAATACCAATCGACTCACATTGTGCTTTTGGGAATGAATACCCCAATTGAATAAGGTTTCCTCTCAGGTATGAACCATCGGCAATCCATCCCGAATCAACGGTTGTGTTTTGTCCGGCATGTCCCGAGTTACTCAGGTAAATGGCTTGTTCCATTGTATTCGGATTGGTGCCGTTGTATGCATCGTACAGAATATTCGACAATCCGTTTGTGATACCAAAGCGGTCGTATGTTGAGTGATAAAATTGCTGCATGGTTTCAACGCCCCAAACAAACTGTAAATCAACCGTTAAATCGAAATTTTTATAACTGAAAGTGTTGATTAAACTACCGGTCCAATCAGGCATTCCTTTACCAATAATTTCTTTTTCGTTGGTACGTTTGGCACGGCCCACTTCGCTCTTCTCGCAATTACCTGCTTCGTAATCTTCAATGGTATAAACACCCAATCGTTTGTAGCCAAAGAAACTGCTCAGGTTCTCGCCTACTCGCAAAACACTTTCCGAACCGCCAACCCAGCCGTTCAACTCAATATCTTCATCGTTTTCTCCCAAATGAAGAATTTTGTTTTTGTTGTAGTTCATGTTCAAATTCACGTTCCAGTTAAAATCGCTGGTGCGAACAGGTGTTGCGGTTACCATCATATCAAGCCCCTGGTTTTGAACCGAACCGATATTCTTGTATAAAGAACTGTATCCTGAAGAAGTTGGTACCGGTGTTTCAAGCAAGAGGTCGGTTGTTTTTTTGTGATAATATGACACGTCGAAATTTAGTGCATTGTCATACAAACCTAAATTGACCCCAAAGTCAAACTGAGCTGTTTTTTCCCATTTCAAATCGGGATTTGCAAAAGAGCTAATGTACGAATAAGGTGACCTTGACCCATCCAGCAACAATGTTCCGGAGCTAACCGATGCCAGCGACTGGTAAGGAGAAATTTCGGAGTTACCCGTTAAACCATAGCTGGTATGTAGTTTTAACAGGTTGATTGTTTCGTTATCTGCAAGAAAATCTTCCTGAGAAACGTTCCATGCCAAACCGGCTGACGGGAAAAACGCGTATTTATTATTCTCTCCAAATTTTGATGAACCATCATAACGACCAGTCATGGTTACGGAATACTTGTCGTTATACGTGTAGGCCAAACGAAGGAAATAAGAGTTCATAGCCCAACTGTCGTAGCTTGACGAAGGTGACGACGGATTTGTACCGGCTCCCATATTGTTCCATTCAAAGAAATCATCACTGAAACCTTCGGTGCGCGAATAATCATAATTATAGGTACGTTCCTGCCACGAAAGACCGGCCATTGCATTCAGTCGGTGCGATCCTACTACTTTCTGATAAGTAAGGTAGGTTTCTTCCTGCCAGTAAAATGTTTGTGGATGTTCTATGTATGCCCAACCATTTGGCATCGAAATATTATTCAACGAAATGGAAGAATATCCTTTGTTTGATCTCAGGTGACTGTCAATCCCCAGCTGGGTTTTCAGGTCCAGGCCGTCCATTAAATGGAAAGTAAGGGCAGCATTTCCAAAAATCTGGGTGTTGTATCTCATCCTTTTTTGCAAATCAAGGATCATTACCGGGTTCGACATTCCTTCGAACCCAAAAGTGTCAGACATAGACGAAGAGGAAGATGTGGTATAGTTTCCATTTCCATCTCTAACCGGTAGCCAGGGCAACATTTCAATCATTGTACGACGGGCTTCCTGTCCGCCACCGGTTTCAGGAGTATAGCGACCCCAAGAATGGTTTACCATTAAGTTGATTGCAGTTGATAACCATTTTGTTGGATCGGCGTCGAATGAAAGTTTTGCATTTATACGTTTGCTGTAGGTATTGTTTACCACACCCTGCTGGTCAGTATAGTTCAGAAAAGCACCTGTTGACGAGTTTTTTCCTGCCTGCTGAATATTCAACTGGTGGTTTTGGGAAATGGCTGTTCTGGTTGCTTCTTCCTGCCAGTTAGTATCGTATAAAGGATTTCCGTTGGCATCAAAATAATTCCGATCAGTAAACCAGTCAGTACGATTAAGCGACCAGTTGTATCCCATATATTCATTTTCGTTGGCGAGCCCCTCCATAAATGCGTCGGTCCATTCCTGTGCATTCAAAACATCCATGAAACGCGCTACGGTACTTAAGCTGGTAGAAGCCTGGTAACTTACTCTTGCTCCTTGTCCGTCTTGCTTACCACGTTTGGTAGTTACCAGTATCACACCGTTGGCACCACGTGCTCCATAAATTGCAGCAGCAGAAGCGTCTTTTAAAACTTCGATGCGCTCAATGTCATTGGGGTTCATTAAACCGAAATTTTCCATCACTACTCCATCTACCACATACAATGGTTCTGATGAAGAATTGATTGTAGATAATCCTCTGATAACCACACGGCTTTGATAAGCACCCGGCTGCGATGAGTTGGAGTAAATGTTTACACCGGAAACTTTGCCCCGTAAATTTTCGATGGCACTAAAGTTCTGTGCTTTTGTCATTTCTTCGCCTCTTGCCTGAGCGATGGATCCGGTAACATCGTGTTTACGCATGGTACCATAACCAATGGCCACCACTTCCTCTATTCCGATGGTTTCCTCGGTCATTTGAACATTTATCGTCGTTTTTCCGGCAACTGCAACCTCCTGGGTCCGCATTCCTATAAATGAAAACTGTAAAACAGCGTCGGCGGCAACCGTTCCGTTTATGGTATATTCACCGTTTGGATTGGTAACTGTTCCAACTGTAGTACCTTTTACAATTACAGATACACCGGGGAGCGGAAGGCCACTGCCATCCGTAACTTTACCACTAATCTGCTGTTGCTGTTGTACTGTAGGCAAGCTTATTCCGCTTTCGCCTTCGTTGTACAATGCCACCTGGCGGCCCACAATTTTATAAACCACTGTGGTTCCTTCAAAAATGTCGTTTAATACATCTTTAATGTTCGAGTTCTGATAGGTAACAGACACTTCCCGCTTTGTATCAATATCTTCTGAATAAAAGAAGCGGAATTCGCTCTGTGCTTCAATTTCTTTCAAAACTGTACTTATTCTGGCATCCCTTAATTCGAGGGATAGTTTAGTTGATTGAGAATAACTCTCGGAAGCAACTGCTGAAAATACGGTTAAGCACAAAATAAAAAGACTTAACTTCATAATTCTTAAAATTTTTACAAAGAAATCACCCAAAGGGATCTTTCTTAATCTCTTTTTTTTCATAATTTTGAATTGATGTGATTAATAATTTGAATAAATTATTCTTCTCTGAGGTGAGGAAGTTCGCGGCTTTCTCACTTTTTTAATTTTTATTGGAATAATAAAGAAACAAGACTTAGTTCTAATTCATAGGCATATTTTAGTTTTATGGTTTGCTAATAACGATACAAGTTATGGTTCGTTATTCTTAATTACAAGTTTTCGTTCGTTCTTCTTATATTCAAATTTAAGTGGAAGTGTTATTTCCAGCAGGTCCATCACTTCACTAATCGACTCGTACTCCAGGGTAGCATTTATCCTTTTTTGCGCCAGCATTTCATCGTCAATTTCAATCGAAATGTTGTACCAACGCTCCAGTCGCTTTATTATGTCTTCTAAGGGTTCGTCTTTAAATATCAGCTTATTGTTTATCCACGATGTAAACAAATCAGTTTCCACGACATTTATCGAAATATGCTGGTCTGATGTATCAATTTGAGCCTGTTCGCCTGGATTTAAAAATTTTTGTTCACCGTTCGTAGAAGTAACAGCAACCTTCCCGCGTTCCAGTGTAACTTCGGGTAATTCATTATCATAATTCATTACATTAAAGGCTGTTCCGTAAACATCTACTGTTAACTCCGATGTTTCTACCTCAAAAGGATACTTGCTTTTTACCACATCAAAATAGGCTTCTCCTTCGAGCTTAACCAAGCGTTTATCGCCTTCAAAACGGCTGGGAAAACTTAAGGTTGAACCGGCATTCAGATATACCGTTGACCCATCGGGAAGCGTAAAATTTGCTTTTGCAGCCAAGGGTGTTGAAATGCTTTGAAATGTAATTTCTGTTTTATCGTTACGGCTGTAGAAAAAAGTTGCAATAGCAAGAGGAATAAAAAGGATGGCGGCTATTCGGGTTAGATATGTTAAAAACCTCCCTTCTCGGGAACCGCTTTGTTCTCTTTTATTTATTTCGTAATGAATTTTATATAGGATAGAGTCTAAATCAGGAATATCTGTTTTAGCAGGCGACACTTTCCAGTGTTCTTTCATATTCCGATTCAGTTCATTTTCATTTTCCGGCTTCAGAAATAAATTTATAAAAGCCAAAAATTCACTTTCGGAACAGGTATTATCCAGGTATTTACTAAAAAAGTTGTTCATTAGTTTTATTGTCATTTATATAAACGTTTATTCTTCAGAAAACCCCTGCTCCGTTTTTATATTTTTTTTGAAAAAAAAGGTTTTTAATCTTTAAAACATATGAAAATCAGGATTTACAACATCAAAGGAAATAAAACATTTTTATACTTTTACACTCCCAGAAAGCAAGAAGATGACTCAAAACAAACAGGTGCAGCGCTTAATCTCCGATGATAAACTGGTGATAAATGAGCTGTACGAGCAATATAGTCCGAAGATTTACCATTTTGCACTAGGCTATCTAAAATCAGAACCTGATGCACTCGACATCGTTCAGGAAGTATTTATTAATCTTTGGGACAAGCGAAAAAAACTAAAAAAAGATTCCAACCTGAATGCCTATTTGTTTTCGATTGCAAAAAATGCGGTTATTTCTGTTTTCAGAAAAAAACTATCCGAAAAACAATATCTGGAGGAACTGAAGGGTAAAGTAGTTATCAGTGCCGTTGACACTGAGTCGAGGGTTAATTATGATATGCTGTCGGAAAAGATTGCGCAATTGGTTGACCAGTTACCTCCGCAGCGAAAAAGGGTTTATTTCCTAAACAAAGAAAAAGGCTATTCGAATCAGCTGGTTGCCGACGAACTTGGAATTTCTGTTAAAACAGTGGAGGACCATATTACCAAAGCCCGGAAATTTTTAAAAGATAACTTAAAGGAATACGGATATATTGCCTTGTTGTTTGTTGAGCTTTTTATTTCATAAAAAAAAAATTCCCCGGCTTTTGCCAGGGAACTTTTATTTGTATCCACTTTTCTTAACAAAAAAATCTGTCAATTAGTCTTTCAGAACGTTACAAACTTTTTGATTAATATCGTGTAGGCGGGCTTCATCCAGTTTAATAACCTTTCGGTCGTAAGTCATTAAACCGTTTACTTCGCCTTCCACATCGGTTGTTTGCGTATAAACTGCTGCCGAGAAACCGCTTTTTGCCATTTTTATCAGTTGTTCTGCAAACTCAACATATTTATCGGTTACCTCTTTTGAGTTTTTAAACTGAACATAGCCCCAGTTGCGGTCGGTGGCCCACAGATGGCCTTCCAGTGCAAGACCAATTCCGCCGTATTCACCTAAAACTGTGGCGCGGCTGCCATCGTACAGGTACATTCCAGGACCGGGATAATTATGCAGGTCGAGCATATCACCCACCCGGTAGTGGTTACCACCACTGGCAGGATTCACCAAACGACTCGGGTCGTGCGCTTTTGTCCATTCCACAATCTCTTCGGTTTTAAACTGCCCCCATGCTTCGTTAAACGGCACCCATGTCACAATTGACGGATACGACATGTGCTCATCCATAATTTCCTGCCATTCTGTACGGTAATTGGCTTCCGACTCGGGAGAACGTTTGTTTTCGCTGCCATCAAAATATTTCCGATTTTGCCATTGCGGCGAACGGTCTCCATTGGGCATATCCTGCCACACCAAAATACCCAGCTGGTCGCAGTAGGTGTACCAGCGTGCCGGCTCCACTTTTACGTGTTTGCGGATCATATTGAAACCAAAATCTTTTGTTTTTACAATGTCATATTTCAGTGCTTCATCGGTTGGCGCTGTATATAACCCATCGGGCCACCAACCCTGATCGAGCGGGCCAAACTGAAAATAGTCTTTATTATTCAGTTGAAGGCGTACAATACCGTTTTCATCGCGTTTAGACGAAACTTTACGCATGGCGGTATAACTTTTTACGGCATCAACTGTTTTTCCTGCACTTTGCAGTTTTACCTCAAGGCCATAAAGGAAAGGTGACTCAGGGCTCCAAAGTTTTGCGTTGGCTACAGCAATATCTACCGACTGCCCAGCCACTGCTTTTGTGCTGGAAATGACTTTTTCGCCGTCTTTCAAAATTACCTCAACAATATCTCCGTAAGCTGCTCCGCAGGCTGATACATCCACTTTTAAACTACCATTATCAATATCAGGAATGGCTACCACATTTGTGATGTGCTTTTCGTTTACAGGTTCGAGCCAAACCGTTTGCCAAATGCCCGTAACCGGCGTGTACCAAATACCTTCGGGCCGACTAACCTGCTTGCCTCGAGGCTGATATCCCCTGTCTGAAGGGTCCCAAACTTTTACCACCAGGTTTTGCTCCCCTGTTTTGCCAAGAAACGGGGTTACATCAAACGCAAAAGCATCGTACCCACCTTTGTGTGTTCCCACTTTTACATCGTTTACCCAAACATCGGCTTTCCAATCAACGGCACCAAAATGCAGCAATACCTTTTTCCCTTTCCATGCTGAAGGCACGGTAAAAGTACGCTGGTACCACAACTCTTTGTTTTCGCCAACCGTTTTTTGAACACCCGACAGGCTTGATTCTACAGCAAAAGGAACCAGAATCTCACCATCGAACGATGCGGGCTGTGGTTTCCCGGCTTCGGTAATAGCATAATTCCACAAGCCATTCAGGTTTTGCCAGTCGGCACGTTCCATAATTGGCCGGGGATACTCAGGCAGTACATTGTTCACATCAATTTTTTCGGCCCAGGCCGTTTTAATCTTGTCGCCGGCCGGTTGCCACTGGGCAAAGGCATTTATTGACAACAGACTAATCAATACAATCAGAATTCTTCTTTTTTCCATTCTTTTAATTATTAGATGATTTAAATTGTCTTTTTATTTTTGATAAACAGGAAACTGTGCAATTCGCAATGTTGTGCATCCATAGGGAATTAGCGTAATTTCTTCTTCGTTTTCTTCCACAATGCGGTAGGGCCACGACGGTGAAGGTATTTTCCCGGCCATGTTCCGATCCTCTGTCCACATCGGCATCCTGCGCGCTTTTGTTTTTACTGTAACCGGTGCATTTTCGGGGTTCCAGGGATTAGCTTGAATTTGGTCGGCAAACTCCAGCTGAAAATCTTTATTCTCATCCGTTTTATTCCATATCGCATAATTCCATGGCGATTTTGGAATTACTTCCCAAAAGGTATCATCGTATTTGTCATTACTCACTTCGCGCCACTCTTCTGTTATCTTTAATGCATAAACTAAGGGGCCTCGTTCAATGCCCAGCGACATTTCGTGCCAGTAACTAAAGCGAAAATCCATTCCCAGACTGAGTTCAACTTTGTCTCCCGGCTTCCACTCTCTGTCAACCATTACAATCCCGTTTTTAGCTTCCGCCTGTTGAATTGAATTATTCACCTTCAAAGTAAATGTTTTACACCACCCCGGAATACGCAGGTGGAACGGGAACTGTACGGGCTTTTCACTTTCAACTGTAAACAGAATCTGGTCTTTAAACGGATATCCGGTTTCTTCGGTGATTGTTACTTCTTCACCATCACCCACTTTTGCCGTCACCTTTGTAGGACCATAAACCAAGGCTGCCAAGCCATTGTCGGCCGTAGCATACCAGGTATTCTGAACAAATTTTGGCCAACCCTGGTGCATATTTGTCAGGCAACAGGGATAACCGGTAGTTGTTCCAAAAACATTTCGTCCGTTTCTGTCGTCAAAGAAATTTCGCTCGTCGTCCGACACTTTTATCTGATTTACCTGTTGAAAATATTGCTTTCGCATGTAATCGTCGGTGCTTTGGGTTGGCAATACGTTGTAGGCAAGCTTCTCCAGATAATCGGCATAATACATATCTCCCGAAATCGGAATTATATTTTCGAAACAAAACATCATTTCCACGGCCGAACACAGCTCTGAACCTTGTGTTGGATCGTTACCGTGCATCCGCTCATCTCCACCGTACATACCATTTACAAAACCGTGTACATCTTTCAACGATGCCAATCCTTTTTTTACTGATTCCAAGTATTTCTCTTCGGGATGCTGTTGGTAATAAATAACCGGTTCTTTTAGTCCCTGTGCTACATTTACACAGTGCAGGTCGGGCAGCGGATTTAGCCTTCTGATCATATTCCCGGCATAAACCTCTGTCCAGTTGTAGGTTTGTTTATGAATTATTTCAGCCAAGTCGAGTAAAAATTTATCGCCGGTAATGTTATACAGCCAATACACAACGGCAAGATTATCGCCTCCCCTTCGGTTGGCCCAAAAAGTAACATAACCCAGCTCGTGTTCGGGCAGTTTTTTAAACTGGTACCGAAAATAGTTGGTCATCAGCGTAATAACACGCTGGTCGGCGGTTGCCATATAATATTGCTGTAATACTTTCAACATTACCATTTTGGGCCACCAGTCGTTACGCATTCCCTGCTGTGTTCCGGGAATGTGCTCGTAGTCCTCCGGAAGCGGACGGGGGCCAAAATAACCGTCTTCCTGTTGGTTGTTTATGCTCCATTCAATCCATTTCCGGGCTTTGGCTTTTAGCTCATCGTCATCTAAAAGATACGCCAGCGGCACCAGGCCATCGAGCCAGTAAGGCCCCCGTTCCCAACCATCGCCGGTACCTCCAAGCCAGCCGTTGTTATCTCCGCAAACCACTTCGTAAATACTATCGAGTTGACCCGTAAGCCCATCACGCTGAATCTTTAACATTTCTTCCAGGAAACCTTCGGCCCTGATTGCCCCAATGGGCAGCGCCGTATAAGGTTGAGCAACCAGAGGCTCCTGATTCGTGATGTAATGCAAATTCCTCTTTTGTTGAGCAATAGCTGTTTGAACTACAACAGAAAGCAGAATGATGTTGAAAAGAATCGGTTTCATTGAGAAAAATTAGTTGATTATTTCAATGGCCGTGCAGAAACGCCTTCAAAAGTAATTTTTACGGGTTTGATCAATCCGTTTTCATCAAAGTACATACGGTCGATACAAGTTTCGCGGTGGTTCCCGTTGGTTTCGCCCAAAGGCCGGCGATGATAAACAATGTAATACTCATCGGTTCCGGGAACCTGGATTACTGAATGATGTCCGGCACCGGTAGCCACGCTTGCATCTTGTTCCAGTATTACCCCAATGCGTTCAAAAGGGCCAAAAGGCGAATCGGAAATAGCATAAGCCACTTTATAATCGGGGCCGGTCCAGCCGCCTTCACTCCACATAAAATAGTACTTTCCGTTGCGGATAAACATAAACGGGCCTTCCACATAATTTTTAGGAGTAACTTCTTTAAAAATGGTTCCATCATCAAATGGGATAAATCCTGTAAAGTCGTCTTTTAATTTTGCAACATTACAATGGCGCCAACCTCCATAAAATATATAGTACTGGCCATCCTCATCGTGAAAAACAAACTGGTCGATGGGTTGTGCCCCATTGTAAAATTTATCAATCAATGGTTTTCCCAGGTAGTCTTTAAACGGCCCTTCGGGTTTATCGGCAACACCGATTCCGATACCTCCTTTTTCGTTATTGTTTTGAATGTCGTTGGCTGCAAAAAACAAAAAATACTTTCCATCCTTTTTAACAATGGCAGGGGCCCACATGGCGCGCCAGGCCCATTTTATTGCCTTATTATCAATAATTCGCTCGTGTTTTGTCCAGGTTACCAGATCTTTGGATGAGAAGGCATCCATAAAAATCTGATCGTTGTATGGGGCTGAATAGGTGGGATAAATCCAGTATTCGTCGTCAAATACAATTCCTTCTGGATCGGCATACCAGCCTTCAAAAACCGGGTTGTGGTTGTTGCCAGTACGTTTTTGGGCCTTACCGTTCAGAAAAGAAAACGTTAAAACAAAAATTAAAATCAGGTTTACGATGGTACGGGTTGTCATAGGTACAAATTATTTAAAGTGATAATTAATTTTTAAATCTGAAAAATGAAAGGTGCTTTCCGGGCTTCCCTGAGCGATAAAACCGGCGCGGGGAGAAAACCCCCACTGAGCAAGGAATTTGCCATCGAGTTGTTGCTCATTATTTACCAGGACCGGAATCCAGTCGCTTCCGTTTTCAGACCAGAAAAACTGAAAATAGCGACCGGAAACAGCTTCGTATTTTAAAAATACCGATGCCGGTTTATTTAATGGCATTTCAGCTAAAACTTCTTCCTCACCCTTTTCAATTTTGAAAAGCTCCAACTTCGACTGATCGGCTGCTAGGCTGAGCAAACAGTTTTTATTGCTGTAAATGCCAATTCCACTTTTATTTTCTGAAAGTAGTACTTCCGATTGCAGTTCATAGTTTCCGGTTTCGGGACGTAAACCCAGAAATGTTGTACCGCTTTCAGGCAATGAAATGATCAGTTCACCATCGGCAACTTGTGCTTCGGGTTTTATGTTTTTTACGTCCCATTCCAAAAATGGCAGGTTTTTACCGGTCGAGAAATCATCAGTTAAAACCGAATCTACTTTTTGAACCGTATTTTTGAAGGGAACCGGAGCACTAACCGAGGCAGTGGCGCCTTTAAAATAAGGCCAGCCGGTTTCTTCGTTCCAAAACATTTCATCTAACATTCCCTGGCGCCCGATAAACTCAAAATCGGTGGCATTGTATGAATGGTACATGTAAAAATACCGTCCGTCGGGTGTGTTTACCAATGTTCCGTGGCCGGTGCAACGCCAGGTTTCGCCCCCCTGCAAAATGGCTTCGGGCTTTTGTTCCCACCCTTCATGTAAACTTTTTGAACGGGCTACCATTACGTGGTAATCGCAACGGTTATCGCAACAACCTCCGGCGGAGTACAACAGGTAGTAGTAGCCGTTTCGCTTAATCAGGCACTGCCCCTCGTGACCGGGGCCCTGCCAGCCTTTTGTTTGATCGGTGATGGAGAAATGCTCGCCAATTAAACTCAGTCCGTCGTCACTTAATTCCGATGCAAGGATTTCAATTTCGTACCCCCGGGTTAATCCATAGGCTTTCCAGGTAATGTAACGTTTCTGATCATCATCCTGAAAAACAAAAGCATCGATAGCCTCGTCGCCCCATTCAATAATAATTCCGTGATCGGTAAAACCTTTGTGAATATCTTTTGTGGTGGCCACACCTATACAGGCAATTCCGGTGTCTTTACGTTTTGTGGTGTAATACACATAAAAAGTACCGTTCATGTAATACAATTCCGGCGCCCAAAAATCTTCTGACGACCAGGCTGGCGGCTCCTTAAAAACGGCACCAATCCTTGTCCAGTTTAGGAGGTCTTTTGATTCGTACAACGGATAATTGGGTGCAAAATCATTGGTAGTACCCGCGGCATAATACATATCTCCTACCCTGATAATCGTAGGATCAGGAAGATCGCCTTTAATGACCGGATTTTTGTAATGCGCCTGTTCCTGCTTTTTTGGTGCCTGAACACAAGATGCCAAAAACAGAACAGCCGTTAACAATGTGATTACATATTTTGTCTTCATCTGAGTTTCTGGTTTATTTTGTTGTGGGCCCGTGAACCACCAGTTGCCCATCTTTAGTTATTTCCATTGGGTCGATAAAAACAACGCGTTCGTTGCCTGTTTTCGATGTTCTTCCGTGATAGACACAAAGCAGTGTTTTCCCATCAGGAGCTATTGTTACCGAGTTGTGGCCGGTTCCGGTTACAATTCCGCCCTGTTCTTCATTTTTTTGCAATACCGGGTTATTATCGGCCTTTTTAAATGGCCCCAGCGGCGAGTCAGATGTGGCGTAACCCACAGCATAATTTCTTCCGCCAAAGTAATTTGCCGAATACATGATGTAATAAGTGTCTCTATTTTTTAGCAGAAAAGACCCTTCTGTCCAGCGGCGGTTTACTTCGCCTGATGTCACCGAGCGACTTTCCCATTCGGCTTGTTTATCGTTCATTTTTAAGGGCGGGCACAACAATAATTCTGGTTCTCCGATAATTCCTGAAAAGTCGGGTTGAAGCTCCACGCCATATACCCAGCTTTCTTCAATCTCCTTAAACAAACCTTTGTCGCGTGCCCAGTCGGCAACCTCGCTTTCAACCGGATTTTTATAGCAACAGCGCGAGTAATACAGATAAACTTTACCGTCTTCGAACCATAGGTTTCCATCAATAATCGGGTAACCGGGGTCAAAAATCGGACGATCGTACAAATCGGTATAAGGCCCGGTGGGATTATCGGCTACAGCAATTCCTATCCGAAAGTTTTCCAGCTCGTTGGTTGGGTTTTCACGCCAGTCGGCACTAAAAAGCAGGTAAAATTTACCGTCTTTTTCGTATAACTCCGGTGCCCAAAAGTTGGCAATATTCCATGATTTGTCAGTATTCCCCTGATAAATACGGCCTTCGTCTTTCCAGTCCTTCAAATCGGCGGAAGAGTACATCTTAAAACCGTCTTTTACCCCACCGGTCCCAATCATATAATACATTCCATCCGAGGCTTTCAGTATATAAGGATCGCCAAATTCTACCGGTAAGGGATTTTCAATTTTCAGCTTTTCTTTTGCAGGCTGACAAGCGGCAAAAAAAGCCGCAAGTCCGAAAATTAACATCATTTTAAAGGGGTTCAAACTCTTCTGTTTCATTATCAGGATTGGTTTAAATTATCAAAATATTTTACATTAACGAACACCAACTGAATGTGCCCACTTTGTCCAGGCTTTATTCATTTCATCTACTTTTTCAGGAAGCGTAGCCGAGAGGTCATTGGTTTCTGTATGATCTTTCGACAGATCAAACAGTTCCCAATCCCGGTTTGGCAAGGCCGACATTTTCCAATCGCCAATACGGATGGCGCGACCACCTTCATGTTCCCAATAAAGCGTATCATGTATCGATTTGGTTTCATTAAAAAGTAAAGGAAGCAAATTTTCTCCCACCGGAGGAAGTGCTTTTTGTCCGTTTACTGTTTCAGGGTAAGTACTTCCAGAAAGCTCCAGGCAGGTGGGCAAAATATCAATTACGTGAGCCAGGCCCCGGTTAATGGTGTTCTCCTTTTCTTTCAAACGATCGGGCCAGTGAACAATAAACGGTGTAGCGCTTCCGCCTTCATACGATTCCTTTTTCCAGTAGCGGAATGGTGTATTTACCGCACTCGCCCATGCCGTTCCAATGTAGTTCCAGGTAGTTTCAGGCCCCGGATGGTCAGAATTGTATTCGATAATGGTAGAATCGCGGGTAAATCCGGGCCGGTCGAAACCCGGTGGATAACCTCGTTCGTAGGAAGCTCCGTTATCTGAAAGAACAAAAATGACGGTATTATCGTATTGTCCGGTTGCTTTTAATTTTTCGATGATCTCACCGATTCCCTGATCAACATGATCAACCATAGCTGCATGAACTGACATACAAGCGGCTTCGTACTCCTTTTTCTCGCACTCGTCCCATTTTCTGCCCGATGAATTTACGGGAAGCGGATAAGTATCACTGTCGATGAGCCCGAGCTCTACCATTCGTTTGTAACGATTTTCACGCAATACTTCCCAACCATCTTTGTAAGTATCCTTATATTTTTCAATGTCTTCGGGAAGTGCATGCAACGGCCAATGGGGAGCAGTGTGTGCTACATATAAAAAGAAAGGTTTGTCGTCTTTGCTGTAATCATCGATAAGGTCAAGTGATTTTTGAGTGATAAAATCGGTCATGTAAAAATCATCCGGCACTTCTTTTATCGGTTCTTCGTTGTGCACCAAGCTAAAAGGATCGAAGTAATTTACCACACCCCAAATAACACCCCAGTGTTCTTCAAAACCGCGGTTGCAGGGATAATTTTCAAGTGGCGAAAACGGGCCGTAATCTGCACGGTGCGCCATCCAACGCAATTGTTCCATGTTGTCTTTTCGGGCCTTGGTTGTCGAAAGATGCCATTTCCCGGTCATACCGGTGTGGTAACCGTTTTCTTTTAACACTTCGGCAATAGTGGCTGTGTTCATTGCCAGGTTTACCCCCATTCCGTTAATACCAGCCATCTGAGGATATTGGCCGGTAAGCAAGGAAGCACGTGTAGGACAGCAACGTGCGCAGTTGTGCATTTGAGTAAAACGGACACCTTCGGCAGCCAGCCGGTCGATGTTGGGAGTTTGAATTTCGCCTCCGTAACATCCAAGGTCGGAGTAACCCATGTCGTCCACCATAATAAGCAGAATGTTGGGACGCCCGTCTTCTTTTTCATCCTTTGAAGCCTTCCCTGCATTGCAGCTAAATAATGATAATGCGAGTACTATTAACAACAGATTTTTCATGCCAACTATTTTATTAATTATCAAAGCTTAACGATTATTTTTCTTTTTGTACAGCGCCTCAATCTCATTCCAGGGAAGTACATGGTTGGTTTCCGCCCATTTATCATACATTGCGCCCATTTCCTTAACTTTTTCGGTATGCTGATCTGCCAGGTCGTGCATCTCGGAACGGTCGGTTTCCATGTCGTACAATTCCCAGTTTGTTTCATGCTTCCGGTTCCACTTCGATACCAATTTGTATTTTCCAAGCCTTACTGCTTTATTTCCTTCATGTTCCCAGAAAATAGGTTCGGTATGAATTTGTTCCTTTCCTCCCTTAAACAGCGGAACCAAACTTTTCCCGGATGTGGGAACAATGGTATTACCCTGATAAGTTTCGGGATATTTAGCATCAGCGGCATCTACAAAAGTTGCCATCAGGTCGGGTAAAAATCCATATTCCGAAACCAGTTGGCCATTTTCTTCCCGGGGAATAACATTGGGCCAGTGTACAATAAACGGAGTGCCTATTCCCCCTTCGTGAACCCAGTGTTTGTATTCGCGATAGGGTGTGTTGGATGCATTTGCCCAGGCTCCGCCGTAAGTAAGAAAATAACCTTCCTTTGTTCCCAATTGTTTCGCAGGGCCTCCGCCAAGTTCACCTCCTTCGGCACAGGCACCGTTGTCGTTCATAAAAATAATGAGTGTATTATCGAGCTTATTTTGCTCTTTTAAATGATTAATGAGCCTCCCGATGTTCTGATCCATACGATCGATCATGGCTGAATAGATAGCCCGGCGTAAATCCATTTCCTGCTGTTTTTCTTCGGGCATTGAGTCCCAATCGCGCCAGTCTTGTGGCGACAAATCCCACTCCTGATCAATAATGCCCATCTCTTTCATTCTGGCGTAACGGGTTTCTCGTAGTTTTGTCCAGCCCTCCAAATACTTACCCTTGTATTTTTCCACTACTTCCGGTGGTGCGTTTAAGGGCCAGTGCGGTGCGTTATAGGCCAGGTATAAAAAGAAAGGCTTATCGGCATTTTCCTGTTCCGATTCATCAATAAACTGAATGGCATAATCGGTAAAAGCATCGGTGGTATAATAATTTTCGTCGGTAACCGAGATCGTGTCGTTCATGTATGTAATTCCGCGCGGATACACCGGTTTAAAGAAATTGCTGGCTCCGGGAATAATACCGTAAAACTTATCAAACCCGCGTTGCAATGGCCATTTCGATTTGTCTGAAATTCCAAGATGCCATTTCCCTGTCATTAAAGTGGTGTAACCGGCGTCTTTTAAAACCTCGGCAATGGTTACACAGTTTTTATTCAGAAAACCGCGGTACTCGGGAATTCCCAAATCATGCTGAGTAAAGTCGGCCGGAGTGTTTGTCATGTGCCCGATACCGGTTTGGTGCGGATAACATCCGGTCATTAAACTGGCACGGGTGGGGCAACAACGTGCCCCGTTGTAAAACTGCGTAAACCGAAGCCCGTTTTGCGCCAGCACATCCAAATTCGGAGTTTCCACTTCGCCTCCGTAGCAACCGAGATCGGAATACCCCATGTCGTCAGAAAGGATTAGGATAATATTGGGACGTTCGGGATTTTGTGACTGCCGGGTTGTTGGGTTACTGCATCCTGTAAAAATTAAGAAAGCAATAACAATCAGATAGTTGGTTTGATTCATTTTATGGATTGTATTATTCACTTTTTAACCGTCAATATTTTAATGCTCAAAGCGTATTTTACCCTATTTCACAATAATAACGATACTGAGCACTCTCTTTTATTTCAATGGCAAAAAATGTTGTTTTTTTCTCGCATTACTTAACTCTTCTTTCGAATCGATCACTGCACCGGGATCACCCTGTTCTTTCATCCACTCATCCAGTTTTTCCGAAAGTTTTTTCATTATGTTTTTAAACTCCTTTTGAGCTGCCAAATTATTTAATTCATTGGGATCGTCAGTCAGGTTGTAAAGTTCTTCTGCCGGGCGTTTTTGATAGCGGGTTACCAGATCCAGAATTTCGGGATCGTCGGAAGCATCAAAAACCCAGGAGGGCCAGTACTGGTTGAGTGGCATGCGAGCCATTAAATGTCGTTCGATGTATAAATTTTCGGGGCTCAGATTACGAATATAATGGTAAGTTCCGTCTGTTACCGAACGAATGGGGTAAGCGGGCCCCTCCGGTACATTGTTGTGCATAAAATATGCATACTCGCGGTGTTGTTTCTTTTCTCCGCTAAGGACCTGCAGAAAACTGGATCCATCAAAATCAGTTGCAACATCGGCCCCAACTGCATCGAGTAATGTTGGCAATACATCGTTGTACTGAACCAATGCATCGGTGCGGCTTCCGCTTTCCACTTTGCCCGGCCAGCGCACAATTAAACCGGTGTGTACACCATTATTCCAGTTGGTCCATTTACAAAATGGCAATTGCGCCCCTTGTTCCGATGTGAAAATTACGATTGTATTGTCGGCGATATTCAATTCATCCAGTAAACTAATTGTTTCCCCTACCTGCTGATCCAATACTTCAATTTCGGCCAGGTATTTTGTAAACTCACGACGTGTATCCTTTGTGTCAGCAAGATATGGAGGAAGTTTCAATGCTTCCGGTTTAAAATGCGACGGATCGCCCACCGTCCACGGAATGTGCGGAACAACTAAAGCAGTCACAAGGCAAAAAGGCTGCTCTTTATCTTTTGCCATAAATTTCCTTAGTCCGTCGGAACTGTATTTGGCCGTTTCAGAAACACAATTTCTTTCTACACCCTCAACCATTTCAAACGGATAAACTTCGCGGGGATCGGCATGTACCTTTCCGGCAATTCCTACCCGATAACCTTTTTCGCCAAGGTACTGAACAATACTTTTTGTTCCGGTACGGGCAATGGCATGATTCCAGCAAACACCACTGCTTACGGGTTGTAGGCCGGTATATAATTCGGCACGGCAAGGTACGCACATCGACATGGTAACAAAGGCTTGGTTGAAGGTCATCCCCTGCGCTGCCAGTTTATCAATTTGTGGCGTCAATACATTTTCTCCGCCGTATAAAGGCAAATCGCTGTGGGTACAGTCGTCGCCCATAATTATAAGGATATTGGGGAGGCCCGACGAAGTTCCCTTTGCCTGACCGATGGTTGTAACACCAATCAAAACAAACACTAAAAACAGTAATCTGGTCTTCATAATTGTATTTGTTAAATTATTGAATCTTGTTAATCCCATATCGATTTCAGTTCATGTACTTCGAGCGCTTCAATTTTAATATTTGACCAATCTTCAAACTCAAATCCATTTGTATTTTTTGCTTCGCGAAGCTGTGCAATCAAACTAAATTTTCCATGGTCGGCAAATATTTCCACACTGGTTCTGTCAATCAGTATTTCATAGTAAAATGTTAAATCCTCCAGCTGGTTGCCTCCATAAAACACATCGTTCAGATTGTTCCCATTCATATCGTAGTGCAAGATAGAATTACCATTGTATTTTAAGCCTAACGAAGTGCCGTCAAGCAGTTTTACTTTCATCTTTACATGAAAGATGTCGCCTTTCAGGTCTCTTAATTTTTCGTTGGCCTCGTCTTTACTTAGGTTTTCCCATTTGAAGCTTTTCGCGTGTAATTGCTCAATTTCTGCAATTGGTTCAGAGAAAAGCCGTACTCCTTCTCTTGTAGTCTGAAGTGTGAATTCAGTAGGAAACATCATCATCGAATTAAAGGGCATTCCTTTCTGGTCAATCTGTCCCCAGCCGATTTGGATACGCCGGCCATCTTGCTCCGTAATATTGTTAAAGGTTTGTGCTGCATACATTTTACCTCTGAAATACATCAACTTATCGGTTTCAGGTGTAAACTTTTTCCCGTCAAATGTTCCGAGCATGTAAGTTCCGGAAGCTCCGTACAACACCCACTTTTTATTTGCCTGATTACCGTCAACCGGTAATTCAAAAAACTCGGGACACTCCCAAAAACCAAGGATATGGCTTTGAAAACTCCAGTCTTTCAGATTATCTGAATTATAAAACGACATGCCTGTTTTCTCAAAAAGTACCATCACCCATTTTTGGGAAGCTTTGTGCCAGAATATTTTAGGGTCGCGTAAATTTTTTGTTCCCCATTTGGCCTTTGAGTCAATAACCGGGTTTCCTTCGTACTTGGTAAAGGTTCGTCCGCGATCGTTACTGTAAGCAATACACTGTACTTCATTATCAGGACTATCGGTGGTATAAGCAGCAACTATCACCTCTTCCTTTCCGGTTTTAAAGCCCGAAGTATTTTCAAAGTCCACCGTTGCCGTACCCGAAAACATGGTTCCCATTTCATCGGGGTAAAGCGCATCCGGAAGTTCTTCCCAGTGCAGCAGATCTTTACTAACCGCATGTCCCCAGTGCATATTCTCCCAATCTCGTTCGTAAGGATTGTGCTGGTAAAAAAGATGGTATTCCCCGGCGTAAAAAACCAAACCGTTGGGGTCGTTGATCCATCCCCTGCGGGTGGTAAAATGAAATTGCGGGCGTTTGGTCTCCTGGTAAAGACTGTCTGCCCCGCTTATTTTATCCGACTGGTAAATTTTATTCCAGCCTTTTACTGTCCCGGGGTATTCTATTTCGATGGTTTTCCCGATAAAAGCAGATACATCGCAAAACACCCAATAATCCGGATTGCCATCACTCAACCTGATCACAAACGAGCGGTCGTCGGTTCCCGGAATTTTCATGTTCATCCGCTGTCTTTCCTGCGCATGTTCTACCGGAAAATTCAGATATCTTTTTGTAACAGCAAATTCCTTTTTTACCGGCTGAGCCAGCAAAGCAGAGAAAGCCACTACAAATAAAACCGTTATTTTAATCCTCATAACATTATTTTATTGGGTTGTTTATTTCAATAAGTTAATCAACCAACGGAAATGCGGAAATACGCAATCGTGCTGCCCCCATTGGTATCAATGTTATGTCTTCAGCCGGCTGGTCCGTTTTTACGGGATGCTGTGGCAAAACATCTACCAAACCATATTTATCAATCTTCCACGAAGCAATTTGTTTTCCTTTTGCCTGAATTTCTATTGGTGTATTCCCGGGTGTAAACGGGTAATTATCAGCAGGCCAATTTTTACGAACTACCTTAAACGAACTTTGTAAATTCTTTTGATCTACCAGTAAGCCGTAATTCCACGGGCTTTTCGGATCGATGGTATATGCCGGCCACTTTTCAGGATCGGCAGTTTTCTGCCATTTCGAATCACCAATTGCAGATTCGGTACTATTAATTTTATTGTATTCTTCATCTACCTTTAGCGAGAAAGTAAGTGGCCCGTAATCAACAGAAACACTGTTCTGGTTTACCTGCCAGGTCCTGGTTGAAAGTTCCATCGGAAGTTCCAGTAGCAGTTGATCACCATCGGCCCATTCTTTTTCCAGTTTAATGTATTCCCCAGCCTTTGCCTCAACTGCTATTTGTTTGCCGTTTACAGAAACGGAAGCATTTTTACACCAGCCCGGAATTCGCAGATACAAAGGAAAAGAAACTGCTTCGGATGTCTTTACGGTAAACTGAACCTGTTCTTCAAACGGATAATTTGTTTTTTCAATCAGCTGAATTTCTTTTCCGTCGGCCACTTTTGCAGTGGTGGTGCACGAATTGTACATAATGGCTGCCAATCCGTTGTCGTTACTGGCCATTACCAGATTTTGGATGTAATAAGGAAGCGCATGTCCGTGGTTGTGTTGGCAACAACGGCTGCTAAACGGGTTCATGGTGAGAAAAGGCCCATGATTGGCAATACCCGGCGAATGGTTTTCGGCATCGGCTGTCACCCCGTTCGGACAGGTAATATAACGCAGTGCTTTCATATCGGGAGTAAAAGCAGCCACAAAACTGTTGAACAAAACATCTTCGCAATTATCCGCCCACAGAGGGTCGCCGGTAATACAGGTTAAAATTCCGTCAGAGGTCATTTGCTCGGCAAAACCACAGGTTTCAGTTCCCTGTCGCGGGTCGATGTATCCCAAGCGGGCATTTTCGTCGGAGCCAAACATACCACCCGGTACCTGCCCGAAAGTACGGCGTATTAAATAATAATCGTTGTAAGTTGCTTTAAGAAGCGCAGAATCGCCGGTTTGCATAAAATAAGTTGCGGGTTCGCGAAAACACTGCGCAATGTTTACATTGTGCCAGTTGGGCAAGGTTGATTTGCGGGTCCAGTCGGCGGTGTTTCGATGGATTTTTCCAGCTAAATCGAGTAAGAATTTTTCTCCGGTACGGTTGTACAACCAGTAAACGCTGTAAAGATTATCTCCGCCCCGGCTGTTTTCCCAATAGCTCGACAAAAAAGCTTCATCTGGAACGGTCAATTCATAACGGAAATATTTAGTCATGAAATCGAGTACACGATTATCGTTGGATATTTCATAATAGTTTTGGAGTGTAAAAAGTACAATCATGTTCGACCAATAATCAAGATTTCCGTTTCCGGAACGAACCTCGGGGCCAAACCATCCGTTTTCCTTCTGGCTGTTCAGAATAGCGTTGATCCAAACCATTGCTTCCTCTTTCATTTTCGGATCGTCAAAAATAAAAGCCATATCCGAGTAACCCCTTAACCAATAAGGCACTTCTTCCCAGCCATGGTCGCCGCCCTCCGAAAGCCAGGCATTGTTTTCTTTATCAAGCCAGGCACTTATTTCTCCAAGGTGACCACAAAGGCCGTCTTTTTGCAGTTCCAGCATTTTCAAAATCCAACCTTCGGGCTGAATACTTCCCAAAGGCAATTTTATAAAATGAGCCGCTTGCAAAGGCGCCCTGTTTCCGGGGTATGAATTGTTCTGCCCACTTAACGCCGGATGCATAACTGTGCTTGTCTTTATTCCTTCGGCCTTTTCTGTTTTACATGAAAAAAATGCAAAGGCAGGAATAAGCAAAATGAAAGCGAAAAATTTGTTTCTCATAACCTGTTTAAGCTTCAGATGTTGTTGTTTATTGGAAAACTATCCCCGCTTCGTTACCGGAAGCAGGGATAATTCAAGATCGTTTTTAATAACTATTTCTCCAGCATTTTAATAAAATAGCCACCAACTACCGAGCGTGCCTGAAAACCAACCTGCGTAGCATCGGGTGTTTCGTACCAGTCACTCATTGGAACACGGTCGGGTGTTTCGTTTACATAACTGTAAACAGGATCGATAAACTTCTGGAAGGTCTCAAGGTCGTTGGCCAAAGTAGCCGTCCAGATAATCCAGTCCGATTTGGTATAAGTTCTGCGGTTGTCAAGCGGCAAACCGTATTTGTTTTGTTTGGTCAGGTAATAGGCAATTTCTGTTTGTGCTACTTCCGGCGGGAAAATTCCCAGGTTTAGCAGTTTGTCCCAAACCAGGTTGTATTTCTGGCTCCAGGTTCCGGGCTTGTCAAAAGTTAAACGGTAGTGATCGCCGTCGTTGGCCATTTTTATCCACTCCTGTGCCATTTCTTTGGCTTTGGAAGTGTATTTTACTGCTACGTCTGTTTTTCCCAGCATTTCGGCCAGTTTTCCGTAACCGGCAATTCCCATAATGGCTTTTGCCGAAAGGTTTACATTGTGTGCAAAGTGCCCGGCAAAATCATCAGTACACAATTGGTTTTCAGGATCCAGTCCTTTTTCCAACAGATAATTGGCCCAGGTAGTCAATACCTCCCAATGTTCGGCAGCATAATCGGCATTTCCCTCGGCAATTGCAATGGCAGTAGTCAGAATCACCATATTCCCCGATTCTTCCACCGGCATATCGCCACCATAGGTTTGTCCGTTTGCTAAAGGATAAGTACCCACATCATGTGCAGCAAAAGGCTTGGTCCATTTTCCGCTTTCCGAATAATAGAAAATCGGGTTCAGCATTCCTTTTAACAATTCAGGATTGTATTTCAGAAATAGCGGAGCCGACGGGTAAGTTACATCCACCGTTCCGATGGAGCCGTTACTAAAGTTTTCTTTTGAAAGAAAAAGAATATTTCCGTTGGTATCTTTTACGAGTTTGTGCGCCGAAATCGACTGACGGTAAGCCAACAAACACAAGCGGGCATAATTTTCGCCACCTGCCGCCAAAGCTTCTTCGTAAATTTTTGCATCGGCTGCATCGCATTGTGCCATAATATTTTGATAATCTTTTGCTGCTGACGTCAATGCCTGATCAAAACTTACCTGGCCGTCTTTTGTCCACCACGCTTTCAGGTTATCTCCAAAATACTGGATTGATTCAACATCGTCGTAAGCCAGCATTACATATCCACGAGCAGGTTTGTCTGCAACCTTGCCAACCGCATCGATGCAAGCCATAACAGGCATTTCTTTTGACAATATTGCTGTTGTTTTATTTTCTCCGGCGTTTGTCGTTCCGTTTTCAACAAAAGCTTTTTTCATGCCGGCAAAATCACCAATTGCCAGTGTTTTGTTTTCAGCTTCGGGAGAAGCCAGATAAAAATATCCCCAGTCGATGCGTACATTGTCGCCTTTCTTTTCCAAAACCGGCTGCTCTGTTGTCCCGGTTTTTAAGAAACTGATGTTCCCTGTTTTTCCGGTACTTACTTCCACTTCCTGGTTCAGTTCGTTTACTGCCCATTCCGGAGTGGCGTCGAAATAAACTTCCACTTCGTGTGCTTGGCCATCGTTTGAAACCACTTCGTAATTCATGTAATTTACCGGGCGCGAAAGCAGGTCCAGGTTGTCCATTAACAAAGGCGAAACAAATTCGAGGTGCAGGTTAACCGGGCCGCAGGTAAAATCGTATTTTGTTTGGGTAGCCGTAATTTTCACACTGTTTTGAACGGCAGTTTGGGCAAACACCGGTTTTATATCACTTTCCTTGAAAATACCAAAATCAACATAGGCCAAACCACCCCGGTCCCAGCAATGAGCCGCAATCGTATTCTCCCCCCCAATGTTCAGTAAGCTTCTATCCAGTTTCATCACCACATTGCTTTTAGCACGGTTTCCGGTGTTGATAATTTCTTTTCCGTTCAGGTACAATTCAAAATCATCGTCGTGCGAATAAATCAGGTATAAATCGCTTTCGCTGTCTACTTCGGGCATGGTGAATTCACGGCGTACCCAAATGTGTTCAGTTTCCCAGGGAGTAGCTGTTTGAAAGGTATTGGGAGTACCAAAAGCAGCCTTTCCGCTTTTCCACGAAGCATCTTTGAAACCCGGCTTTTCCCAGCCTTTGGCAGGCTCTTTGGTCAGGTATTTTCCTTCCCAGGCTTCGAATTTTGCATTTGGCACAACCGGCGAAAGCGGAATTTCTTCTTTCCCAAGAAAACGGTAAGTTTTACCGTCAACACGAAGAGCGCCAATGAGCGAGAAATTTTTTCCGGTCCAGTGTTTTACCGGCGTATCAAAAAGCTGGTCGGAGGTGGACCAGGCACTTGTATAAGGGTCGATGGTAACAAGCGGGTAAGCAGGGGCACGGAATTCCTGCCCGGCTTCCTCTTGTTGTACTACTGATTTTGTGCTGCAAGCTCCCAAAAGGGCTGCGACTGCTAAAATCGTCAGAATTTTGTTGAAAGTTGTTTTAAACATAGTTGTTATTTTAGTTATACTATTATTTCAAATTCAGGTATTTGATTATCCGTTCTATGTCATAATTAATATTTAGCACGTCATACTGAACTTGTTTCAGTATCTTTTGCATCTAATAATCAGTTATTTGTAAGAAAGACCCTGGAACAAGTTCAGGGTGACGTTCTGGTTGTGACTAATTGCGGACATTCAATTTTAGGTATTTATTCATTAAAACTCACCACTACTTTCACCGGGTAGTGATCGGAAGGCACACGGGCCACGTATTTCTTTAATGATACCTCTTGTGGAAAATTCCCGGATTTTTCCGATTTGCTGTCCGGAATTTCACTTCGGTAAGTGTCGGTTAAAACCCCGTAACGTTCTACCGTAAAATCGGGGCTTACAAACACATGGTCAATCCGGCTGTCGGTAAACATATCGGGTTTAAAATTATTAAAGGTGCCGTTTAAAGCATACCTCACTTTATCTGCGTTGTACGAATCTTTTAATAAATCAGAACCTTCCAAAACCGCATAATTCGGGCTGTGCTGATCAACATTAAAATCGCCGGTAAGGATTACCGGCTTGTCACCACACATTTCAGTAATCTTTTTTAACACCAGTTTGGCACTGTTTTTCCGGGCTTCCACACCAATATGATCCATGTGCAGGTTGAAAAAGTAAAATTCAAACCCGGTTCCGGTATCCTTAAATTTTGCCCAGGTACAAATTCGCGGCAATGCTGCATCCCAGCCTTTGTTGGGCCGGTCGGTTATCTCCGACAACCAGAAATGCCCCGATGCAAGCGCCTGAAACTTTTCTTTCTGATAAAAAATGGGGGCATACTCTCCTTTGGTTTTACCATCGTCGCGGCCAACACCTACATATGCATATTCCGGAAGCCCTTTTAGCATATCCAACAACTGATCGTGCAATACTTCCTGCGCACCAAAAATCTCAAAATCATTAAAGCGGATCAAATCGCAAATTACCGGGCAACGCTGTTCCCAACCGTTTCCTTTTTCTGTATCTGACGAATTGTGGTAACGGATATTAAAAGATGCTACTGTTAGTTCTTCGGCTTTTACCAGTTGCAAGCCGGCAAAAACAAGCACAAGAAATAATAAAGTTATTTGTTTCATTTCATTTTAATTTAAGATTGATAGAAGATTGAAAAAACAGGTTGATGTAGATTAAGTTAACTTTTTCAATCCGTTCAATCATAATTATTTTTTGTTTGAAAACGAATACGGGAAATCACTTTCTTCAGTTCCCCGATCTTTATTTGGGGCAGCACTCATTTTATAATTGATTTTTGCCCCTTTCATCAAATCATCATGCGTCAGGTAGTTTTTTGTATAATTTTTCCCGTTCAACTGCATTTCCGAAATATAACGTTTGCTTTTTGAGTTATCCTCCGCTTCAATTGATATTTCTTTCCCGTTTTCAAGCTCAATTTTTACCGATTTAAACAGTGGCGATCCCAGGATGTACTCGTTGCTTCCCGGGCAGACCGAATAAAACCCGAGTGCCGAAAAAACATACCAGGCCGAAGTCTGGCCATTGTCCTCGTCGCCACAATAACCATCGGGAGCGGCAGAATACAGTTTGTCCATAATTTCGCGTGCCCAATACTGCGACTTCCAGGGTTCGCCGGCATAGTTGTACAGGTAAACCATGTGCTGAATCGGCTGGTTCCCGTGTGCATACTGGCCCATGTCCATCACCTGCATTTCGCGCATTTCGTGAATCATCCCGCGGCTTTTCATTCCTTCCGAGCCGGGAATAATAAACACCGAATCGAGCATGGTAACAAATTCCTTTTTGCCGCCCATCAGGTTCATCAATCCCTTTGGGTCGTGAAATACCGACCACGAATAATGCCAGCTGTTTCCTTCGGTAAAATCGCGGCTCCAGTCGGTTGGCTCAAACGAACCGGAAAAAGTCCCGTCAGCAGCCCGCCCGGCCATTAGTTTATTTTTCGGGTTGTACACGTTTTTGTAATTCATTGCCCGCTCGGCATAAATACCGATTTCGCTTTCGGGTTTTCCCAGTGCTTTCCCCAAACGGTAAATGGTCCAGTCGTCGTAAGCATATTCAAGTGTACGTGCTACATTTTGGCTGATTTTTACATCGTTGGGGATGTAACCGTAGCGGTTGTACTCCTGGTAGCCTGTCCGGCCCGAAGCTGCTACCGTTGGGTGAACATTGTTGGCCCCGTGTTTCAGGGCTTCCCACAATGTTTCAATATCGTAACCACGCAAACCTTTTAAATAAGCATCGGCAACTACCGAGGCAGAGTTGTTTCCAACCATTATGCTGCGGTGCCCCGGGCTTGCCCACTCGGGCAAAAAACCACTTTCCTTGTAGGCATTCACCAGGCCTTCCTGCATTTTTTTGTTTTCAGAAGGATAAACAAAGTTCAGAAAAGGGAACAAACTGCGGAAAGTATCCCAAAAGCCGGTATCGGTAAACATATACCCCGGAAGTACTTTGCCATTGTACGGACTGTAATGAACCACATTTCCGTTGGCATCAATCTCAGAAAGGTTTCTGGGAAATAAAACCGTGCGGTATAAATTAGAGTAAAAAGTTCGCAGGTTGTCGATGTTGTCGTCTTCCACTTTTATCCGTCCCAGCACCTCGTTCCAGCGGGCTTTCCCTTTTTCGGCAACCGCATCAAAACCGGAGTTCCCCAGCTCTTTCAGGTTTAAAACAGCCTGCTCTTCGCTTATAAAAGATGAGGCTACCCGTGCATGTACCTGCTCGTTATTTTTTGTTGAAAAACCAATTATTGCCCCGGCGTGCTTGCCTTCAAATTCCATTTCATTTTCAACTATCTGACCATCTTTTACGGTTGCCAAATAGCTAAATGGCTTATCAAAAACAATTACAAAATAATTTTTGAAATTATCGGGAACGCCGCCGCTATTTCGGGTTGTATAACCTACAATTTTATTTTCTCCCGGAATAATTTTCACATACGAACCGCGGTCGAAAGCATCGGTTACCACAAAAGATTTCTCGCTGTCGGGAAAGGTAAAACGAAACATCGCAGCACGTTCGGTGGGTGCAATTTCGGTAGTTACATCCACATCGGCTAAATAAACACTGTAGTAGTATGGTTTGGCAACTTCTGCCTTGTGCGAAAACCAGCTGGCACGCTCGTCTTCGTTAAATACAGGCTTTCCGGTAAGCGGCATAATTGAAAACTGCCCGTAATCGTTCATCCACGGACTGGGTTGGTGAGTTTGCTTGAATCCCCTGATTTTATCAGCGGTATATTTATACATCCAGCCATCGCCCATTTTTCCGGTTTGCGGCGACCAGAAATTCATTCCCCAGGGTAATGCTGTTGCCGGGTAAGTATTTCCGGTTGAAAGTTCGTACTTTGAATTCGTCCCGACTAAGGTACTCACGTAACTTACCGGATCAAAGGTCTGTGCGCTTACCTTTATCGCAAAGCTGCACAATAAAAACACGGCAAAAAATCCAACTCTTCTAATCATCTTTATTCTTTTGATTTATTTGATACATTATTTAAAACCGGAAACTACCAACTCAATTTCACCTGCACTCCTTCCGGATTGTTTTCAAAACTCAGGAAACAGGTTTTACTGGCCTCATCCCACGAACTGCTTGTTTGCAAAGGATTGCCCACCGCATCCTGCACTTCTGTTTTTAGCGGCTTTCCGGGTAACAGCACCCGCATTACATTGGTGGTATTCAGCGGGCTTTTCACTACAAAAGAATATCCGTTTTCTGTAATATTTTCATCGTAAACGCGGGCGGCTGTTGCCAGTACTTGCGGGTTTTCAGGATTCTCAACGCTCCCGATATTGAACAAAAATGCCTGCTCGCCGGGGTTCACCTGTTTTTCATCTAAAACAGGGATTTCAGGATCAAACAGATCAATTAGTTTCCCTTTGATTGTATAAGGGCTTTGATCCGTATTTTCGTCAACAACCGAAATAAGTTCGTAAGACCCGCGGGTAAGGGTGAAAGAGTTTTTAAATGCCAACTCTCTTCCGGTTTCTTCTTTGTATAAAGCGTTTATGGTGTTTACAAATTCGCTGTCGTTGTTTTCGTTGAGGACAAATTCTTTCGGGTCGTTGCGCAAAATACAAACTTTACCTTTTCCGTATTCAAATTCCCCGGCCTTAAACGGAGCTTTCAAAGCCAGTTTTTGGAACAGGTCTTCGGAAGGTGCGCCAAAGTCGTTCCCGTCGGTATTCCACCATTCCTGTACATTTTGAAATGCATCTTGGTCGCGGCCGGCATAAACCAAAGTACCGCCATTTTTAACCCAGTCGGCAATATAACCGTGTGCCGACTGATCTATCGGTTTCATACTGGAATACGACATAATCAGCACTTTCACATCTTTCCATGTTTCGGGGAAAGAAACATTTTCAATATGAACTGTTTTTACCGGGACTCCCCGTTTTAATAGTGGCAATGCCTGCCCGTAAAAATTTGAAAGCTGCGGGTCTTCGTAGCCGTTATGCGTTGGGAAACGCTGGAACATCAGCGAATTTGACATCAACACCCCAATCCCCGGCGAACCGCTTACTTTGTTTTCCGACAGCGGCATGTTGTTCAGGGTATTGATCATTACCTGCATTTGCGTGGAGTAAAAACGCGGAATGCGTTCTTTTTCATTGCTTTCGGCGCTGGTGCGGTAGTAGCCCTGGTAAATCCGGTTGGGCCACGGCATTACTTCGTAATCCGCTATTCCGGGATAAAGCAGCTGTGCAGTAAACGTTGCCTGGTAATTCTTTTTGTAATCGGCCCAGTCGCGCGGCCAGTCTTCAATCGGGTCGGTCAGGAAAAACATTTTGCGCCCGGTTGGTGCGGTCATCGATTCCATGGAGCCATATTCAAGAAAAGCAGTTTCAAACACGCGCTCTTTGGCTTTTCCGTTAAAATAATTGGGCTCGCGCGAGGTACCTGTCCAAACCTGGGCAATGTAACCATCTACACAGGGCAGGGAAGCCAGACTGGCTTCGGGGCTTACAATTTTCCACTGCGAATAATTTACCAGCGAGTGGGTGGGAACATAACAACGGACATTCATCCCTTTGCTTTTCCCATAGTCTTTGGCATAAGTAAAACATTCGTTTAAAGCCCTGTAATACAGGTGGTATTTTAATTTATTTGACAAGTAAGTGTTTTCAGCCGATTCATGTTGCGGGCGCCAGTCAAATCCATAATATTCTTTCCATTCTCTTTTAAACGCATCGCTGTAACCGGAACGTGCCCAGAATTCGGGTTCTTCCAAAAAAATGGCATCGATACCGGCATCGATCACGCGTTTGATCACTTTTTCCTTCATGTATTTGATGAAGTTCATGGATGGGACAATGTACGGAACCATGCGCCCGTGCCAAATGGTGTCTCCACGCTGGGTTACCTGCCCCTCATCGAGATGCCATTTGCCGTCCCATTGTCCGGTAAAATAATCCTGGTATTCGCCCCAGGCAATCCCGCTCATAAAATGTGTGGTGTAGCCACGGTCGCGCCACGATTGTACCCGCTCTTCAAAGGTCATGTTACCTTTTTCGTGGTGGTCTTTTACACTGTAAACAATCGCTACATCGGCACGTACATCAATTACAGGTTTCCAGGGGTTGGAGGTTTGAAAGGCGGTCTTTTCTTTGACCTGGCCGGGAGTTTTGTCCTCTTGTACGGAAGGCCGGGAGCAAGCCTGAAAAATCAAGGCCAGCAACAAATAAAGTGACATCGTTCTTTGCATTGGTATAGGTATTTTATTTTAAGGAAAATCACCCCTGCAAAAAACAAGCAGGGATGATCTGTTCCAATAATCTCAGAATTGCTGACAAGTTTTACTTCTGTCAACCAGGTTTGGTTACTGATTTTTTTTAATCTGATTCCGCCCCTTTTAATCAACCGTTTTAAAACCATCCCCAAAACCGATGGCTCTAAAACCATATTTCCCTATCGGGAATCATCACTTTCTTTCGTTGTTGCAATACCTTCTTTCGGTATCACTTTCTTATGGAGGATCAATTTTAAGAAGCTATTGCCCGACAAAAAAGGATCCATCTCCCAAATTTACGATTTGTATGTTTCTTTTTTCAGAAAAAACAAATCCGAACTAAAAAAAACAAGCCGGATATCACTGTGCTCTCAGTAATATCCGGTTGTTGTATTATTCAAAGACTACCATTCAATAGCTTGATCTTCGTCTGGTATCTGTGTATTGATATCGCGCTGCAATGTCAATGAACCACGTACGGTATAATCAATCGTAGCATTTGGTACCGATGTATAATCAGTAAAATAATAATCAATTTTACTGATGGTTACGTACCGGTGCAAAAGGTAAGGACGGGTAGCATCCATTGTTTCTTCAATGGAAAATACCGGGGTTCCATTTACCTGAAACTGCATGTCAGGATTATCAGAACTCAACTCAACCTGTCTGTTTTGCTCATTAAAATGCGCAACAATTTTGTAGTTCCTGCGGTCGATCCTGTCTTCGTCAACGGTACCGGCATAAAAGAATACGGTATTTTCATCCACCACATACACGGTCACCTCACTTTTCACAATGGCTGCATCGCCTTCCGATCCTCTCAGGTAGGTTTTAAGCGCTGTTCCGCTAAAGGTTCCCGAATAATCGTTGAAAGGCATTACACGAAGCAATGCTTTGCTGTAATTCTTCCGCGGATTAGGCCTGTATTCTCCTGCCGGATCTTCGGCAACCGTAAGCGGTAATACCCACTTGTCCACCAAATCGATATCAGAAAGTGAGAAATCGATATTCATCAGAGAAACATCTTCACCCGCACTTATATTTACCGTTTCAGGCATTGAAAAATACTTTGCCGACAGTTCTTCGTAATACAGATCGGTACGGCTCTGGAACCGCTCCTGGTTCAGAACATTTAGTGTATCCGGATCAACTGCCACATTAATCGTCATATCCTTTTGATTGTTCAGCGATCCGCTTACAATCAGCGGCAACTTATACGATGTAACACTATCGGCTCGGTAACGGACATAAATAGGTGTAACACCATTTACATCCAAAGGAGCTTTAAAGGAAATGAATTGCTCGTATTGTTCTTCTGTCCATTCTTCGTTACAGGCGGCAAAGCCCATCAGAATGGCCAGCAAGTATAAAATATGATATTTTTTTGTCTTCATTTTTATTGAAATTAGGATTAGTCGTTGTAGGTCCATCCAGGGTTCTGAGTAAGCTTTTTGTTACGTTTCAGCTCACTGTGCTTAATCGGCCAAAACCACATTTTCTTGGCAAATGTTGATTGTAAAGCCCACTCAGCTACAGGTGTATGGAAAAGTTCAGGCTGATCTTTTGTCATCAGTACATTGCAACCATAGATTGGCAACGATTCTTCAACCGGCGCATCTTTCCAGCGACGCAAGTCGTAATAGCGGTGTCCTTCACCCATTAATTCAATCTGGCGTTCGCGTTTCAGTTTGGCACGGAACAAGGCCTGATCGGCATAAACATCGGCAGTATAATCCGGAACACCGGAGCGAATGCGAACCGGGCGGATTCCTTTTTTCATCTCGGAAACATTACGGCTAATGGAATAGGTTTGCGAACCATCCCAGGAAGGAATGTTATATGTACCGGTGAGTTCGTTCAAGGCTTCGGCATAAATCAAGAGCACTTCAGCATAACGAATAGCTGGTTCTAGCTTCGGTACAATCAAAGCAATGTCGCCATTACGGTAAGTATCTCTCGGATTTACAAATTTCATAACACCAATACCGGTACGTAACCAAAACATGGTATTTGTATAGCCGTTTCCATCACCACGGTAGTAAAAAGCCTGTTGTTCTTTATTCCAGCTATCGGGTTCATTTTCAAGATGCCACAGCGAACCATTGTAAGCAACAGAAGCATAAAAACGAGGCTCACGATTGGCATACTGCATTGAAACACCTGCCAACAGCGGTTTGTACAGGCCATTATCAACATCTTCCTGGCTAACGAAACCGTTAAGCCGGCTGCTTCCATCACCACGGCCAATTTCCAGATCTTTTCCGGGCGCATCGGTACCATCGTTCATGTAATAAGCATCCACTTGTTTTTGAGTCAAACCATGCGTATTCCAACCGTTGGCAACACGAGGTAACTGGTGTGCTACCATTGCCTGGCCTTTTTCTCCGCCATTGTCACCGCGGGTAAAAATAAGTTCCGGGTTATCGGCACCTACTGTTCCGTTAAACACGGCTCTGTACGATTCGAAGGGATCGATGTTTTTCCATCCTTCCGGCCAGTCTTTGTCTGAAAACTCAGCATCGTAAGGAGGCGCAATTGTTGCCGGATACGAAGAAGTACCGGTTGTTTTAAAGTTAGCGGTATAAAGTTCGTAAACACCCAGCTCCATTACGTCGCGGGCAGCAGCGGCTGCTTTGGCCCACTTTTCTTCGTTATAGGTTGTTGAAAGCAACGGGTTTCCCTCGTTGTCAACCAATTCCATGGCAAATTCGTCGGTATTGCCGTTAGCCAGCGGACTGGCAGCATACAACAGCACTTTTGCACGGGCTGCCAAAGCGGCTCCTCTGGTCGGGCGGGCAATGTTCAAACGGTCGCGGCTCATGGAAAGATCCTGGGCAGCCAGCAACAATTCGCTGCTGATGTAATCGGCACATTCTTCGTAAGTGCTTCTTGGAATGGCAATCTCATCGTAACTCTGAGTATAGTCGATACCATCTTCAGAGAGCAAAGGAATAGGGCCGTATTTACGAAGGAGTAACCAGTAATAATAGGCTCTTACAAAACGGGCCTGTGCTTTATAATCCAACACTTCCTGCTGGTTCATATCATCGTTGATCTCAATATTGAGGATGAAAGTGGTGGCGTTACGAATACCACGGTATGCCTGAGTCCAGGTATCCTGTTTGGTATTTTCGCTGTAATTACCAGTGTGAAAGTTATTGTACGACAATGCTGATGCATTTGAAATATCATATTCCACATCGCGGTCGCCATAATACATATCATCGGCAAAACAGTGTGGCGTATATCCTTTACTGGCCACATCTGCACATTCGTTTTTTAAATCGGAATAGGTGTGAGCCAGCCATTCTTCAGCATATTGCTTGCTGGTAAACACTTTCTCAACGGTCATCCGATCTTTGAAGTACTGATCGGAATCCAGGAAGTTGGTGCAGGATGCCAGCGCAAAAACTGCCAAAACTACTATTCCCGGAATGTATATTCTCTGCATTTTATTTCGTTTCATACGATACTATTGTTTTTACAGGTTAAGAGTTAATCCAAATGTTATTGACTTTGGCAACGGGTATTCTTCCCCCCTTGGGTTGGTCATTTCCGGATCCCAAAGTTTAAAGCCGGACCAGGTAATCAGGTTGGTACCTATCACATATATCCGAACATTGTTGCAACGGAAACGGTTGGCAATGTGTTTTGGAATGGTATAACCAACATCAACGGTTTTCAAACGCAAGTATGATCCATTGCGTAACCAAAAGGTTGAATTGCGGTAGTTGTTACCGTTACCGCCAAAACTAAGGCGCGGATAAGAAGCATTGGGATTTTCAGTTGCCGGATCGCCCGAAATATCAGCATCAATCCAACGGTCTTCTGTCATTCCTTTCAGAATGGTCCCCCATTCTCCTTCACTAAAGGCATAAACGGTTTTTCCGTAGATAAAGAAAGAGGATTTACCGGCTCCCTGGAAATGAACGTTTACATCCAGGCCTTTCCAGCGCGCAGAAGCGCCGGCGCCGTAAATCAGGTTCGGACGTTGTGTTGAACCAATGGCCACACGGTCACCATCATTAATTACACCATCACCATTAACGTCTTTGTATTTGATGTCGCCGGGCTGGTAAGTACCAAACTGCTGTGCCGGACTGTTTCTGATGTCATCATAATCTTCGAACAATCCCAGGGCAATTAAACCCTTTGCCTGCCCAACGCGATAACCTTCTTCCATTTGGTAGGGATAAACGTTATTCTCTTCATCCTTTTCGGTTATTTCATTTCGGCTGTAAGTAATGTTACTGCGGAACGTAAGATCAACCTCGTTTACTTTTTGCTTATATACAATACGTCCGTCAAAACCTTCCGATTTTACAGCCCCTACGTTGGCTTTTGGCTGGCTTTCGAGCCCTACCATATCGGGCAGATAAGAACGTGTCATATAGATCCCTGAACGCCGTTCATTAAAATAATCCACATTTGCGATCAATTTGTCGCCAAAGAAAGAAACATCAAGTCCAAGATCGTCTTTTGTAGCTACCTCCCAGGTTACATAAGGTGAAGCCACCTGACTGTAATACATTCCCGTAAAGTTATTATCGAAAGTATAATCTCCCCATTCGTAGCCGTTTCCTCCACTTGATATCGTATATAAATACGGGAATCTTTCATTGCCCATGTTGTCGTTACCCACTTTACCATGAGAGAAACGAATTTTAAACATGTTTATCCATCTCAGATTATCTTTGATAAAACGTTCTTCCCCAAGGTTCCATGCAGCCGAGAAGGCAGGAAAGAAACCAAATTGTTGCCCCACCGCAAAGTTTTCTGAACCGGTATAACCAAAGTTGAAATCCACAAAATACTTAAGCTTCCAGTTGTAGGCCATACGTCCGGCAATTGCCTGGTTACGTTCTGCCACCCCGTTTTTCAGGTCATCACCCAGATTTTGGGTGCGCACATAGCTATCCTGCGTATATTTTGCGGTAGCGCTAAGTGAATGTCCATTAAAGTTCCGGTCCCAGTTAAATCGCATCTCAAGAAACTCGTGTCTGTCTCCGTTTGAGCTGCTTGACTGAAACATTTCACTTGGATCAGAAACTTTAGAGAATATAAGGTTCCCTTCCGAATCACGTGCTCTTTCTGCTCTCCATTGTTCGGGCCATTTACGGCGGCTGATTGTGTTATAGTTGTTGGTATCAAAACCAAATTTACCGGTAAAATGCAACCCCTCGGTAATAAAGCCGAAATCTTGCTCTAACGAAATGTTTGTTTGTATTTTATTTTCCCAGTTTTCGTTAAAACCGGTTTGTGTTGCAGCCACCCATGGGTTGGTTTGATTACCTGTACCCACAGCCGGCACATAACCGTTTGAATACGTAATAGGGGTACGGATCGGGTTGTAGCCAAAGAGCTCGCCCCAAACATCGTTATCCCCTAAACCGGGGCTGTTACGTTTTGATAAAGAACCTGAAACACCTACCTGCAATAAGGTAGTTTTTGTGATGTTCATATCGGTATTTAAACGATAGGTCCACAAACGGTAATTGGCATTGGTGCTATAATCGTTTTTAATGGCATCGTCGGTATTGTACATCCCCTGATCTTCGGAATAACTACCCGACACATAATACCTGGCGGTTGAACCTCCACCATTTATATTCAGATTGGCACGGTAACTCATTGCTCCGTCTTTAAGCAGCAAATCCTGCCAGTTTACATTCGGGTAAAGATCGGGATCGAGGCCAAGGCGTAGTATTTCCATTTCTTCAGGCTGATAAATAGGTGCCTGATTACGGGTAATACGCGATTCGTTCATCAGGTTTGCATAGGTCATACCATCTACAAACTCAGGTGTAATTGTTCGTGTATTGTACGAAGTTTCCACTTTTGCATTAATACTTACTTTACCGGCCGAACCACGTTTGGTAGTAATTAAAACTACACCGTTTGCTCCTTTTGATCCATAGATCGCTGTTGCCGAAGCATCTTTCAGTACGGTAAAAGATTCGATGTCTTCAATGTTCAGTTCATTCAAATCGCGCTCAAAACCGTCAACCAATACATAGGCAGCTGTACTGGCGCCAAAGGTTGAAATACCCCTGATCCAGAATTCCGAGATGTTTTTACCGGGCTGGCCTGATGTGGTCATTGCCATAATACCGGGAACGTTTCCGGCCAGGGCATTGGTAATGTTTGTAGAAGGCGTTGATTTTAATTCATTTACATCAATTGTGGTAATGGCACCGGTAATCGATACTTTCTTTTGTACCCCTGTACCGGTTATCACTACTTCTTCAAGCTCGCTTGCCTGAGATACCTTTAGCTGAACGTTTAAAGTCTGAGCATTTTTGATCAGCATTTCGTACTTGTCGTAACCAATAAACGAAAAGGTAAGCTTTTTATACGTCGGTACTTTTATTGAGTACTCACCATCAACGTTTGTAACAGTTCCCAAACCGGGTACTTCGGTTACATAAATATTTACCCCTACAATGGGTTCATTTTGTTCATCAACTACTGTTCCTTTTACTTCCACGGTTTCTTCTTCCTGGGCAAATGCCTGCGCAAAAAAACCGGTGAGCAAAATACATATGATTAATAACTTCTTCATATTCTTAGTTTGTCGTTTTTAATTGGTTCGCTTATTCCTCCAGTGCAATTTTCCGAATACGGCGGTTCATCTGGTCGCATATATAAAAAGCCTTTTCAGCTTCGTTATAAGCGATTCCCGAAGGTCGGTCAAACCGTGCTTCCTGTCTTAAATCTCCATCAACATATCCCCATGGATCAGGATTGATACTTGAACTTCCTCTTCCGGCAAAAGTGGTAACCTTTCCTTCCGGAGTAAGAATGCGTATGTCGTGGTTATGCTGTTCGGTAAAGTAGAAGTCGTATTCATCGTCCTGGCCTGCTTTTTCAGGATTCTTTACAAAAACACCCTGGTATGGATTTCTAAGACGGGCTGCTGAACCAACACCATCTACCCATTCTGCAACACGTGGTTCTCCACAAACCAGATAGGGTTGATTAAACTTTTTGGTTTCTTCGTTATAATCGGTACGCAAAATATAATGCTGGTTAACAACTACGATATAAGCGTATTTTCCTGAAGGGTGAATTTCAATTCTGAACTCCCAGCCGTTATCCTGAACCAGGAATAATGTTTCGTACTCTTTTGGTCCAAGACCATCATTTCCTACTATAGGTTTTGAATTCATTACATCGAAGCGGTAAAATTCACCTTTCTCATAACCGTTAAAATACATTTCGCCGTTCACCGGATGCACAGATACTCCGTTACAGGCTCTTGAAGTAGTAAGAACCTGCGGATCTTTAAAGCCATTGGCTCTTGACATAATTGAAGTACTGATGCCATTGGGATCCCACTGGTCGTGCGAAACAATCATGTGTTCGCCGTCTTTGGTGAAATCGAGGTTACGCAAACGGTTCCAGTTCCCGGCCGAAGCTGTCAGGTGCTGCGATACAGTACTATCCTCAAAATTGATCAGATAAATTCCGGGGCCAAAATCATAGGCCAGGTAAAGATGCTTTGGATTTACGGGGTCAAACTTCATATACGAAGGTTCTCTGAAACCTGCTACCACATCAAACTTGCCATCGATCCATCCCTGGTCGTCAATTTCATTTTTGTATCCAATAAGAGTACTCACCACCATCTTTTTTTCATAAGCAAATGCCTGGTCAGCAGTTGCTACCAGCTCCCCATCAACATAAACTTCAATGGTTCCAGAATAGGCCTTTTCGGGTACAATACAATAGAGGCTTTCGCCCTGTACACCAATAACTACGGCTTGCTTTCCACCGATAAATACCTGAATCGCCTCAGGGTCGTTCCCAAAGTTACTTCCATAAATTACCAGTCGCTGTCCAACTCCACCCGTTTCAGGAGTGAACCCGGTTACCTGTACCGGCAGATTTGGATCATAAGGCTGAGCGCCTTTGTCTGCTGACTCATCGTCATCACAACTTGCAAAACACAGAAACATGATGGCTGCAAACCACCAAATCATCCTGTTTGCCTGATTAAATCTTTTCTTCATAAACAATGGATTAGATTGATTAAATTTTAAATTAAATTTCTCTCGCATAAGGACTTTCCGCATATTTCTTTCAGAATAAGCCCTTTGTATAAGGAAGAGTAAATCAGCGTCTTACAATGCCTTTTTTCTTCCTGGATATATATTTAGTTACGTTTTCCTTATTTCTTTTCAAGCAGTTTTATAAAATAACCGCCTACTACCGATCGTGCCTGAAAACCGACCTGTTCGGCATCGGGGGTTTCGTACCAGTCGCTCATTGGAACACGGTCGGGTGTTTCGGTTACAAACAGATAAAGCGGATCGATAAATTTTTGGAAAGTTTCTACATCATCAGCCAGGGTTGCAGTCCAAACAATCCAGTCGGATTTTGTATAAGTTCTGCGGTTATCCAATGGCAATCCATACTTGTTTTGCTTGGTCAGGTAATAGGCAATTTCTGTTTCTGCTACTTCTTCAGGGAAAATCCCCAGGCCAAGTAGTTTGTCCCAAACCAGGTTGTATTTCTGGCTCCAGGTACCGGGCTTATCAAAAGTTAAACGGTAATGGTCGCCATCGTTGGCCATTTTCATCCACTCGCGAGCCATTCGTTTTGCTTCGGAAGTATATTTTTCAGCCACTTCTTTTTTGCCTAACATTTCAGCCAACTTTCCGAAACCGGCAATTCCCACAATTGCTTTTGCCGAAAGGTTAACGTTGTGTGCAAAGTGGCCTGCAAAGTCGTCGGTACACAATTGGTTTTCCGGATCAAGTCCATTCTCCAACAAGTAATTAGCCCAAACAGTCAATACATCCCAATGCTCGGCCGCGTAATCGGCATTTCCTTCCACTTTTGCAATAGCAGCAGTCAGTATCAACATGTTACCACTTTCTTCCACCGGCATATCGCCACCGTAAGTCTGCCCATTGGCCAACGGATAAGTTCCTACATCGTGTGCTGCAAAAGGCTTGGCCCATTTTCCGCTTTCCGAGTAATAGAAAATCGGGTTCATCATCCCTTTTAACAGATCAGGGTTGTATTTTAAGTACATCGGTGCTGAAGGATAAGTTATATCCACGGTTCCAATGGAGCCATTACTAAAGTTTTCTTTCGACAGGAAAAGTGTGTTTCCTTTGGTGTCTTTTACCAGTTTGTGCGCAGCAATGGACTGGCGGAAAGCCAACTCGCACAATTTAGCATACTTGTAACCACCGGCTTTTTCGGCTTCGGCAAAAACCTCTTTGTCGAGTTTTTCACATCGTTTAACAATATCTTTGTAATCGGAGGCGGCTGCGGTAAGCGCATTTTCAATGCTTACTTTTCCGCCCTTTGTCCACCAGCCTTTCAGGTTGTCACCAAAATACTGGATCGATTCCAGATCGTCGTAAGCAAGCATAATATATCCTTCGCTGGCTTTCGGACCAACTTTTCCGAACGATTCGCTTATTGACATTGCCGGCATTGTTTTTCCCATTTTAACCGTGTAAGAATCAACACCTGCAGCAGTTTTTCCTTTTGCAAAATTTGCTTTCGACTGAATGTAATCGTTCAGTTGAACAGAAACCCCGCTTTGTTTTTGGGCAACCATGTAAAAATAGCCCCAGTCAATACGTACATTGTCACCTTTTTTCTTCAAAACCGGTTGTTCAGTGGTACCAGCTTTTATATAAGAAAGATCTCCAAATGAGCCTTTGTTTACTGCAACTTCCTGACTTGGTTCGTTCACCGCCCATTCAGGGGTAGTCTCAAAGTAAATAGCTACTTCGTGTTCTTTTTTGTCGGTAGAAGTAAGCTGGTAAGTAATATAATTTACCGGTCTCGACAATAAATCCAGATCGTCGGGAAGTAAGGGAGAAGTGAAAGTTAAATTCAAATCAACCGGGCCACAGCTAAAGTTGTATTTTGTTTGTGTTGCGGTAACTTCCACGCTGTTTTGTACCGCTGTTGTTGCCAGTATTTCCTTTTCCTTTCTTTCCTGAATAATACCAAAATCGACGTATCCACCACCGGTCCGGTTGTGACAGTGAACTGCAATAACATTTTCTTTTCCTATTTTCAATTGACTGCGATCCAGTTTCAGCAACACATTATTGTGCCATTCGTAGGCTGTTTTTACCAGCTGCTCACCGTTCAGGTAAAGTTCAAAAATGTCATCGTGCGAATAAATCAGGTAAATATCTTCGGTCCCGCTTATCTGTGGAACAACAAAAGAGCGGCGTACCCAAATGTCTTTGCTCCGCCATGGCGTGTTGCGCACCGGCATATCGTTGGTACCAAATGCACCTTTTCCTGTTTTCCAGCCGGCATCGTCAAAACCTTCTTTTTCCCAACCTTTTTTAGGTTCGCTTTCGGTATATTGGCCTTCCCAGGTTTCGTGTTTTGCCATTGGCACCAATACTTTCGGAGGCATATCTTCTTTTCCCATAAAGCGGTAAACCTTGCCATCTACTTTTAGCGCTCCGATAAGCGAATGTGTTCTCCCGGTCCAGTGGGTTACCGGGGCATCAAACAACTGATTGGCACTTGACCAGGCGCTTGTATAGGGGTCGATGGTAATCAGTGGATACGATGGGGCCCGAAAATCGGCCGCAGGCTTGTTTCCGTTTTGCCCCAAGGCATTTACTTGCTGAAGGATAATAAATCCAATTATAACAATGTTTAAAAGACTCTTATTCATCGGCTAAATTTTACTGTTTATTTGTTTTTTTCAAGTTGATATTTCGACAGAACCGCATACTCGGCAGCAAATGCAAAACTGAACATCGCTTCTGTATTATTTTCTGAATGATCGGTATTCCACCCCTCCAGCAGGTTGGTGGGCAAAATACCTTTGTGCAAGTGCTTATCGTACCCGTAATCCAGGTTTTTCTGAAAGCTTTCGATGTATTCATCTACCCTTTTGTACTCTGGATAAACCTCTACATAGGCACGCATTAATACACCGTTAAACCAATTGCGAAAACCACTGATGTTGTAAGTGTAAAAACCGGATTTTGTAGCGTCTGATTTGGCAAAATATCCGAAACTGGCTTTCGACAAATGCTTTGCATCGTTTAAATACGCCTTATCGTTTGTTACCCTGAACAGGTCGGCAGCACCCGAAAGCATTGTTCCGCTGTTGTAGGTAATTGCAGGGCCTACACGGTCGCGACAGGAAATCCCTTTCCGGTATGTTTCACCTTTAACAATTTCGGTTTCAGGCCTGCGCGGAGAGCAGCCGCCCATCATATCGTCATAAACGCCATCCGGGCGCAACAAATATTTTTTTTGCCAGTCGTAAATTTTCTGTGCAAATTCCAGGTAATAGTCGGCCTTGTTTACCTGCTTTGTTTTGCGGGTTTGTTTATCTTCCGGGTCAATGTAACGATGTGTTATTGCATCGTCTTTCCCTTTGTATAATTCATATAACCAAACCAAGGGGCTAACCATTGGACCATTGCTGCACGAGTGTTTCGAAACATAACCGGGTCCCCAGGTAATACCGCCGTGTTCCCAGCCACCGGCATTGAAAGTACAATCCCAGCCATCAAGGACATATTCGGTAAGGTATTCAGCTTTTGTTAAATATTGCGTGTTGCCGGTTAGTTTATAGGCTTCGAGCAGTTCGCGTACCAGCCACATTTGGTCGTCGTAAACATTTTCAATTCCCTTTACTTTTGCTTTACCTTTTGCAAAGCCGCGGTTTACTCCATACACCGACCACTCTTTGGTTTGCGTGTATGAAATCAATTCAAATGTTCCGAGGTAATAATCTGCATTGTCATACAAGCGCTGTAGTACCCCGGTATATCGCTGAAAGTTTTTATTATAAATTGCAGCGTTCCCTGCTTCTTTTTGAGCTTTTAATCCGTGAAGAATTGCATTTACTGCTTCAATGGCACTGGTGTACATCCAGATACTTCCCTTTTCTTTGGAACGAATGCCTGTAAACGGATTATAATAGCGCGCCAGGGCCATTTCATCTCCGGTAAAGTAAGCCTCAATAGCGGTATCGAAAAGTTCCATTGACCGAACAAGGTTTTGTTCAGAAACATCAAGCTTAGCCGACCGGCCGACTGCTTCTCTGCCCATTGCCTTTGTGTTGTTAAAAACAAAGAAGAATACAAAAAATAGGCTCCCGAAGATGTTGATTAGTTTCATTGCTAAAAGTTGCTTATTAGTCAGAATACCTTTTTAGTTCATTCAAACCTGTTTGTTGTTGCACAAATGTGTTTTGTAATCTGTGCATGCTTTTTTAATTAAGCCTTAGCAAATGTTGTGGGTGACTGGTTAAAACGTGGGTTAAAAAAGGGTTAATTTCTGTAAAAATTTGTTAATCTGCGAGCATTTAGCGTTTCTTGTATTATTGTTAATTCATCTATTCAGAGAGAGTCCAGATAAGCTTAATCATATCATTATTTTAATATCTTTACTGCTCTTACTCATTTTCCGATGCCGGTACAATTAAGTAAAACCAGAAAATGTGTGAGGCTTTTGGAAATTTTGAACAATGTTAGCATCAGTAAAACTTAGTTACATATTTATATTTCTTAACCTGTTTCTTTTGCAGAAATCGTTTTTGGGCGGGCTCAAGTTCACCGGAAACGAACAGGCGATTGAGAAACGGACTTCGTACAATGTTTTAGGGGATAAAACAATCAAGTATTCAGATCATTTTGATGTGGATTTTAAACTGACTATCTATCCAACTACCATGATAGGTTATATAATACGGATTAAAAATGAAGAAAGTAACCGGATTTATAACCTCTTTTTTGACGGACAGGGAGGCTATTTCACTTTTAAATTTAACGAAGAAGGAAAAAGCAGCCTGATTGTTGCAGATATGAACAAGGAAGAGTTGCAGAACATGCGCTGGTTTAACATGAACATTTTATTCGACCTGAAAAACGATTCCATTAAACTCAAAATTCATGATAAAACTTTTGGTGTGGGCAACGCCAATCTACCTGATTCTTATTCACCAATCATCGAATTTGGCAAAAGCGACTTTATCATTGATGTGCCGACATTTGCTATAAAAGACGTTTCGGTTGGAAAGGATAAAGATTATTTTTTCCCTTTAAAAGAAAATGAAGGAAATGTTGTTCATGACCAAAAAGGCAGAACTATTGGAAAGGTTAGTAACCCCGAATGGCTGATTAATGATGCTTACCACTGGCGTTACCAAACCACTTTTAAGTCGAAATCGGTTGCGGGGGCCAATTATAATCCCGGAAAAAAAGAGGTGTATTATTTTAACCGCGATTCGCTTTATATTTATGATGTACGCTCGGGGAATTCGCAAGTAAAAGTGTTTGAAGAGAAATGCCCTGTTGACCTTATTCTTGGTACTAACTTTCTGGATCCGGAGCACGACAAATTATATTCTTACGAAGTTTTTTTCGAACACCCGTACGAAGGCCCTACTGTAGCCAGCCTCGATTTGAACACCTACAAATGGATCGGCGAAAGTCAGGCCCAATTGCCAACGCAGTTGCACCACCACGGTTCTTATTTCGACACATCAACCGAAAAATATACAATATTTGGCGGCTTTGGTAGTATGCACTACAGCAAAAACTTTTTTACCTACGATTTGATGAACCATAACTGGACCCAATTGCCCGAGTTCTCAGGCGACTTTCTTTCGCCACGTTATTTCTCATCAGTCGGCTATTTAAAAAAGACCAACTCCATTTACGTTTTTGGCGGAATGGGAAACGAGTCGGGAGAGCAAATTGTTGGAAGAAGGTATTATTACGACCTGTATAAAGTTGATTTGAATACACGACAGGTTTCGCAGCTTTGGAAAATTCCGTGGGAAAACGACAATGTGGTTCCGGTTAGGGGAATGGTAATCCTTAACGACTCCAGTTTCTACACTCTTTGTTATCCGGAACATTTTTCAGACTCGTTTTTAAGATTGTACCGTTTTTCACTAACTGACGGCAGCTACGAAATACTGGGAGACTCCATTCCCATTCATTCTGATAAAATTACCACCAATGCCAACCTGTATTACGATGCAGGATTAAACAGTTTGTTTGCCACAGTACAGGAATTTGAAGACGATATTTCATCCGATTTAAAAATATATTCACTGGCCTTTCCTCCTATCAATGCGCAGGAGCTTAAAAGTTATTCGAAAAGCAGAAACGGTCAAACTGCCCGCCTGATTATCGTACTGATTTCCGGGATAACCGCAGGCGGAGCATATCTGCTCTACAGGAAACGAAAATTCAACTTAGAAACTGACGAAGGCGGAATACCCTTTGTTCGGCGGGCAGAAATAAAGTCAAAGGTAAAAACAAGGGCCAACTCCATTTACCTGTTTGGTGATTTCGAAGTACGCGACCGGAAAAACAAGGACATTACCTACATGTTCAGCACACAATTAAAGCAAGCTTTTTGTTTGATCCTTCAATACAGTGCTGAGGAAGATGGAATTCCGTCGCAGCGTTTGAGTGATATTTTATGGCCGGGCAGACCTGCCAGTAAGGTGAAGAATTCGCGTGGTGTTACCATCAATCATTTACGAAAAGCACTGGAAGAGCTTGATGGAATTGAATTAATCTACGAGAAAGGCTGTTTTAAAATTGTGGAGGCAGCAGAATTTTATTGCGACTACACCAGGTGTATTCAAATTATTTCTACCGAAAACCCGGAAGATTCCAGAGATGAACTATTGACTATTTTGTCCAGGGGTAAGTTTCTGAAATTATCACATCATGAGCTTTTTGACTCGTTTAAGGAAGCAACGGAACAAAAGCTGGAACCGGTGCTATTGATTGAAATGGAAAAGTGTTTTGAAGCAGAATCTTTTGAAACAACTGTAACCATTGCCGATGCGGTATTTAATATAGATCCGCTGAACGATACTGCGCTTATTCTTCAGATTAAAGCCTTGCAACGGCTTAAAATGAACGAAGAAGCGCAAATCAGCTATCAGGCTTTTGTAGGCGAATACAAAAAACTGATGGGCACCAATTACCCGCACTCGTACAAAAGTTTGGTTTAACCGGTTTGTTCCTTTTAAACGAACTAATCTGTTTTCTAATATAAATTCTCTGCCTTCAACTCTTTATTCCTGTAAGCCGTGAGGCAATCATCATAATTATTCATATAATTCAATAGCTTTTAAAAATACTCCCTTCAACGCCTTTTTTAATAAACTAACCAACAATATATTACATTTTCGGGAACAAGAATTAGTGCCTAAAATTTGCATATACCAAAGCTTACAGCTACATTTGAGTTATACAAAAAAGAGTTCTTTTAATAGTTTAAGATATTGTCCGCATTAATTCAATAATTGGTAAACTCAACAGAAAAGATTAAACCGAGGACGCTCTTTATGGTTGTAAAAACAGGCCTTGTAGTCCCGAGTATTCGGGATGAGTCATTTGACCGATGGAAGTTTGATCAGCCGGGCACTCAAATCCTGTTATACAGGGGTTTTACACAACATGGATTGATGCGGATTTTTTTTGTACCTACCTGAACCGTTTTACAATTAAGAGCAAAACAAACAACACACTTAAAAACAAAGCTACACGGGCAATGCAGTCGCCATTTTTAACATAAAATGTAAGTTTCTTGTTTGTGTTAACTGTTCCGGAAATAGCGGCCTCCTGCCACCAGGGAGTTGGCTGACTCACATCTCCCCGCTGATTGATAAAGCATGAAATGCCTGTGTTAGCCGACCGGGCAATACTTCTGCGGGTTTCAACCGCCCGTAAACGGGCAAACGACATGTGCTGTTTGTATCCCGGGGTATTTTTCCACCAGCCATCGTTGGTAATTATAAAAATAAGTCCGGCCCCCTTTTTTACATATTCAGTAACGTACTCGCCAAATACCGATTCGTAACAAATTACTGGAGCTACCTCTGTCCCATCAGCAGAAACAAAGTTGCTTGCTTCTTTTTGACTTCCCAAACTCCCGGTTGTTCCTCCAATATTAATTACAATGTCGCGAATAAAACCCAGGTATTTCATAAACGGCATTTTCTCCACTCCAACCACCAGCTTCGATTTATGGTAAAGTTGTTCGTTACCGTTTCTATCCAAAAAAATGGCTGTATTAAAACGATCGTAACTTGTTCCGTCACGCGATGTTCTGGCCGTAAGTGTAACCTCTGTTTTATTATTGTAAATTTTGAAAGAAGAGATCCCAAACAAAAGCTCGGCATGTGCATAGTTATGTATAAAAGATTGCAACTCGCGAACAAATCCATTGGTTTTTAGCGTTTCTTCATTCCAGTAACCGGGATTTTCGAAAACGGTTTCAGGGCCAACAATGAAATCGGTGTTGTTATCTGAAACACTCGCCGCAAGCCTCAAAAAATTATCTTTCTTTTTTATTTCAGCCCGCATATCGTATTCTTCGGAATAGGGATCTACATTGGGCTGAACAATAGTAACCTGTTTCGGATGGCTTTCCTCCGAATAAGCGGAATACATAAACAACGACAAAGCAACAGGAACAATGATGGCAACAGCAATGCTTACCAGCGAAACAACTGTTTCCCGTTTCGTACTTCTTTCCTGTAATTGAACCAGCAATTTGAAGATCAGAATATTTATTGTTAATACCCACAGAGTACCTCCAAAGGTTCCTGTAAATTCGTACCACTGAATGATTTTGATGTTGTTTGCAAAGCCATTACCAAGTTGTAGCCACGGCCATTCAATGTCCCAGTGAAAATGAAAATATTCAAACGAAATCCAGAATACCAACAAACAGATATAACCAAGATTGGAACGAAACCTTCGTCGTGCAATATGCGCCAGCCACAAAACCAACGACATCAAAAACGAATTGGTTATAATTGCCATGGCCGCACCAACTATGGTTGCGTGCATAATCCACCAGGTAGTAAGAATATTCCAGGTAAAAACAACGATAAAAGCATGCCCCCAGAAGGATACACTCCGGTACTCCTCTTTGCGGTCAACAAAAAATTTATCGATAGTAAACAGCGGAAGAAAAGCGATGAATAAGACCCAGCCGGGAAATCCCAGCCACGCAAGACTCAATAATATTCCGGAAAAAAGCGATAAAAGCAGGCGTTGTGTGCGTTTCATTGGTTGATTACGATTCCAGGTTTTTAGTAATAATCTTCTTTTTATGTTTTTTATTGCGGTCGAATACAAAATCAATTTTTCCAACCACCAGGCCTCCCCACCATGCCTGATTTACAATTACAGGCTCTCCGGCTTTGTTTTGCTGCACAATCGGTTCTTCCAGGTAAGTATGCGTGTGCCCGCCGATTATTAAATCGGTCATTGAAGTTTCGGCAGCCAAAACCATGTCACTCACTTTGTTGCTTCTGTATTTCAAACCAAGGTGCGACAAACAGATCACCAGGTCGCATTTCTTTTCATGCTTTAAAAAAGCCTCCATTTCGAGTGCCACAGGAACCGGATCATGAAAAACGGTATTTCCGTAATTCCGCTTGCTCACCAGTCCGTCGAGCTCAATACCCAGTGCATAAACTCCGATCTTAATCCCCTGACGTTTAAATATCTTATAGCGGTCAAACTTCCCGTTAAGAACCGTATCCGAAAAATCGTAATTCGAATTAATAATCGGGAATTTTGCATTAGGCAGTGGCTCATAAATTCCCTGTAACCCATTGTCAAATTCATGATTACCTATGGTTCCCAAATCGTAACCGGCAGCACTCATTACCTTGAGCATCAACTCACCTTTAAAATAGTTGAAGTAGGGAGTTCCCTGGAACATATCACCTGCATCGAGCAGAAGCGTATTCGGATTTACTGCACGTTGCAGCTTTACCAACTCCGAAATTCGGGCAAGCCCGCCTTTGTTTTCATAACGTTCATTACCGCCGCTAAAAGGCTCAATATGACAGTGCATATCGTTGGTGTGCAAAATCGAGATTGTTACAAAATCTTCGCTAGCCAACAAATCAAAAGGTGTAAGCCCAAAACTAACTCCCACCGAACCGGCAGCTATATTCCGGATAAAATGTCGTCTATTCATCGCTGATCCTCCCATCCAGTTTTACCACCAGAGTTTCATTGTTTTTTTGTTTTTCTTCCAGGTGCTGAATAATCAGATTTCTGATTAGCAAGCCCGGACTTACATACTGCAAGCGTTCTTTTAACACATCCAAACCATCACCGCCACCGGCAACATAATCGTTGGTTACCAGCCAGTATTTCGTATTAAGGTCAAAATCCTCACCGCCAATTTTTATATCAACCGCCTTACCATCCGAAATCTTAAACCGAACACCCCCAATACTGTCGCCACCTTTTCGTGCAATATAATTTAAAAATTCCTTCATGGTGTTGCCATCCAGTTCCAGGTAAACCAGTTCGTTTTCAAAAGGCATTAACTCATAAACCTTTCCCACTGTTATCTCTCCCCTGGGTAAAGCGGTTCTTATTCCCCCATAATTAAAAAACGAAACAGAAGGAACGATCTTTTCCTGTTTTGCAACGTCGGTTTTTGCAGCTTCTTCCAGCAAAAGATCTGCAAGAAAATTGGTTAATAAACTTTCGGGTTTATCCTTCTCCATTTCCTGTGCCGAATAAGAAATCACACGGTTCATATCCTTATCCAGTTTATTCTTATACGGAAGATACAGCTGAACAATACTGCTATCCAGGGGGTTCGTTTCCCCGGCTACCGAAATATTCTTCAAATCTACCCCGGTTTGAACAACAGGGGTTTTGCAGGAAGCAGCGGCAACCATCAAAGTTATTAACAGCACGTAGCTGATAGAATGTCGCATAAATAAAAGAGATTTATATACGTTACCTTTATTTTAGCATGAAAGTTGTTTACTGTTAACAGAAATAAACTTCACATGTTTAGGGCAAACTTACATATAAAATCACTCTCAAAAGTTATCTGTTTAATAATTTTGGCTGCTCTTATGCTTCCCTCCGTTGCTTCGGGGCAAACAAAGGAAGTGGTGGCAGAAAAAGGCGATGGGATTTTCCGCTTATTAAAACGCTACGGGCTTTCGGCAAGCGACTATATGCAGGATTTTATTTCGCTAAATAAAGATGCACTTGGTAAAGACAACACGCTGATTGCCGGTGTAAAATACAAACTTCCGGATGGGGCAACTGCGGTTGGCACTACTCCTGATCAACCGGTAGCTGCAAAAAAAGGCTTACGAACCGAACGGTATGAAATATTTGGCAAGAATTACGAAGATGTGGTCATTGAGAGTGAACAGCTAAAGGGGGCCGTTTACTACCTGATGTCGGGGCATGGAGGTCCCGATCCGGGAGCGTTGGGAAAATACAACAATCATAATGTAGCCGAAGACGAATATGCCTATGATGTTACACTCAGGCTGGCCCGGAACCTGATTTCGGAAGGGGCAACGGTTTATATGATTACCCGCGATCCAAACGATGGTATTCGTGACGAGAGTTTTCTGAAACTGGATAAAGATGAGCTTTGCTATCCAAACCTGACGATTCCACTCAATCAGACCAGGCGTTTGCGCCAGCGCTCTGACGCGGTAAATAAGCTCTATGTAAAAAACAAAGGCGCTTTCCAGCGCATGGTAGCCATTCATGTTGATTCGCGCAGCAGGGCCGAAAACATTGATGTGTTTTTCTATCACGACAAACGAAGTGAAACCGGTGAAAAAGCCGCCAAAATATTGCAGCAAACCTTTGCAAAAAAATACCAGGAACACCAACCAGGTCGCGGATACGGCGGAACTGTAACGGAAAGAAACCTGTATGTGGTGAAAAATACGTACCCGCCGGCAGTTTATATCGAGTTGGGGAATGTAAACCACCAGCGCGATATCCAACGTTTAATTATTTACGATAACCGCCAGGCACTCGCCAACTGGTTATACGAAGGACTTGTTCAGGATTTTAAGACCAACAAATAGGTAAATACTCCATCTGCTCCAGGAAGAATTTAAATGATGTAAACACATCTCTTTCAATAAAATGTTACATCTGTGTAAATTCAAAAATTTACTTTCAACTTCCTTCTTACAATCACAAAATATTCTTTAACTTTAAAAGGAAACAATAATTTTAATCCACTAAAATTTAAAGTTATGAGCAACAATACAAACACGTTTTTGGGAGCCCTTTTGGGTACAGCAGTTGGATTTGGCTTAGGAATATTATTTGCACCTGACAAAGGTAGCGTAACGCGCCAGCGGATTGCTGACTCGGCAGTGTCGGCAAAAGATACCATTACAGAAGAAGCCGGAAAAATAAAAAACACTGTATCGGAAAAAGTAAAGTCGGCCAAACAAAAAATGGCAGATAACCTGTCGGATGCAGAACAAACGCTGGAAGAAAAGCTGGACAAAATTATGTCGGACGCCAGTTATAAAGCCGAAGATGTAATTACATCGCTGGAAAACCGTTTAAAAGACCTGAAAGTTCAGGTAAAAAAATCGCAAAGTAAATAATGGCACTATTCGATTCGTTGAATAATACAGCCAATTTAGCTGCCAGAAAAGGTGAAGAGTTTCTGAAAAACTCGGAAGCTTACTACAAACTAAAACTTTTCCAGGTACTTACCTCTTCACTGGGCTTGATGGTTAAGTTTATTATTGTAGCTGTCATTCTTATGGTTGTTTTAATACTGATTGCCGTAGCGTTGTCAATAATAATTGGCAACTGGTTGCAAAGTAGTGTCTGGGGTTTTCTGATTGTAGCTGCATTGTATATTTTATTGATCGCACTAATCTATTTGTTCCGCAAACAAATCGACCGGATCATTATTCAAAATTTATCAGTACTATTTTTTGCCGAAGATGAAGAAAGTAAAGAAGAAGTATAACAGTCACGAAGAAATTGTACGCGACCTGAAAATACTTAAATTAAAACGCGAAATCTCTATTGAGGAGTTTAAGCTGATTAAAACACAATTTAAGGAAGACCTTTCAATATCGGGCTGGTTGCGAAGTTTACTGCAAATAGCGGGCAATTACAGTTTTTATCGCTTATCCCGGAGGATTTTCAGATAATCTTGTAACATATCCGGAAGGCGTTATTTCAACAAAGAAACTGACTACAGGAAATACAAAGAAAGGAGCTTGTACCGGATGGGCAATCTCTCCGGGCAACTGATTATGCGACGGGCTTGTTCAGGATTTTAAGACCAGCAAGAAAAAAGGCACTGACCAATTATACAAAAGAGCCGTTCTTTCAGGTAAGGAGCGGCTCTTTTAGATTCGATCTTTTCCAAAGTTTGAAACTTTGGAAAAGCTCAGCGCGAGGTACTAAATCTCTTCCGGCTCATCTTTTTTGTTACGGCCTTTGCGTTGCTCCACCGTGTTGTTGTATTTCTCAACACGCTTGTTCAACTCCTTAATAAACCCTTCGTAGGCTTCGGGGCCGTTTACGAGTACCAGCGCATCAAGCAGGTTGGTCAGATCACGATAGGCCGCATCGACCTGCTTGCGGGCCTCTTTCATTTTCAGTGGGTTTTTGTCGGCTTCCTCGGAGTAGCGTTCGTCGAGCAGGGTTTCAAAGGCGGCATTCCGGTTCTTCAGTTCGCTTACCCAGTCGGCAATGCCCAGTGTGGCCACATCGGCTGCATGTTGGTTTTCGAGATCGCTCACCAGCGATTTCAGGGCAGCCGTTTCTTCGTTGTACCCTTTTACTGAAATATTCCCGAAACTATCGAGCAAAACCGTGGTACGCCGGGCAGCTTCGGCCACTTCGGGGTTAAAATGCTTTTCGGCGCCTTTTACCGTGTTTTTTAACCCGCTAAACAGCAAATCGCGTTGTGTGTCGGCATCGGCAATGGGGCCTGTAAATAAGC
>JBKEDN010000249.1:0-2874 GCA_047975435.1 Draconibacterium sp.
GAAACCTGGCCTGAAAATCAAAAATCGTTAGGCTTTTAAATTGTTGCTCCATATTATTATTGTTAGATTCCCCCAATTTACTGATTTTTTAGTTATTGACAAAATGCCTAATTCAATAAATTGATTAAAACTTCACGTTATCCAGCTTCCCGATCAACACAATTTTGCTTTCACCGAACTCAAGAAATGGATCGCCTTCGATCAACTCGAAACTGCCGCCCACTCCTTGTAGAATGTACTCAAAAGGTTCGTTTTGAAAGTATAGTACACCTTTTACCCGGTAAATATTTCGCTTGTGAATATCGATGGTATATTCCAGGTTTCGCATAAAATCGTCTTTGTTGAGCAGGTGATCGTAGGTGAAGGTTCGTGTTTGAATATGTGAATGCGAGGAAGCGAAACGCATAAAATCGAAAACCGATCGCTCTTTTTCCTGTAGTTGATTGAGCTCAATGGTTTCCGTTTCTCCAAAAGAAATAAAATCAATGGCTGCAAAAGGATTGAGTTTTTGCAACTCAGCCTGAAAATCATCCTGTTGCTTTTCATCCAGTTTTTCTGATTTATTTACCAGAATCAGATCGGCCACTGCCAATTGTTTCAGCGTAATTTCCTGTTCGGGCTGATCCGGAAAATTCTGGGCATCCACCAGGCAAATGGTTCCGTTCAACTGATACAGCTCTTTCAGGTTTTCATCACGGTAAAAAGGTTGAATTACTCCCGACGGATCAGCAACTCCGGTGGTTTCAATCAGTAAATGCTCCACATCGGGAAAACGTTCTGCCAATTCTTGCAAAACGAGTTCGTATTCATCGGTAATGGTGCAGCAAATACAGCCTTGCTTTAGTTCGAACATCTGGCTGGCATCCACACCTTTGATAAGTTTGGTATCGATGGCTACGTCGCCAAATTCATTTTCAACCAAAGCAAATTTCTTTCCCTGGTATTTTTTGAGCAGTTTATTAATAAAAGTGGTCTTTCCGGCTCCAAGAAAACCGGTAATTACAGTGACTGGTATTTTTGATTTATTTTTCAATCTGAAATCCAATTAACAAACAAGTTTATAAAATTCAGCACAATATGCCACTTGATAAAAAACCCCGAAGAAAGACTCTCCGGGGCAATATACTTACTTTACACTCTATACTTTTAATATGCAAACAGCGGAAAATCCTTCATTAAACCATGAACTTTCCCGCCGATCGATTTGATCATTTTTTCGTTGTCGATATTGGCAATGGCATCATCGATCAACTGAACGATTACCGGCATTAAATCTTCTTTCACACCGCGGGTTGTAATTGCCGGTGTTCCCACACGCAAACCTGAAGTCTGGAATGGTGAACGGCTATCGAAAGGAACCATGTTTTTATTCACGGTAATTTCGGCATTCACAATGGTATTTTCAACCAGTTTACCGGTTATTTCAGGATATTTTGTACGCAGGTCGATCAACATTGAATGGTTGTCGGTTCCGCCTGAAATTACTTTGTACCCCAGATCAACAAAAGCTTGTGCCATAGCAGCAGCATTCTTTTTCACCTGAGCCTGGTATTCTTTGTATTCGGGAGCCAGCGCTTCGCCAAAAGCAACAGCTTTGGCAGCAATTACATGTTCGAGCGGCCCGCCTTGCTGACCAGGGAAAACTGCAGAATCGAGCAACGACGACATTTTGCGAACCACACCTTTTGGCGTTGTAATGCCCCATGGATTTTCAAAATCTTTACCGATGAGAATAATACCACCACGTGGCCCGCGCAAGGTTTTATGTGTTGTTGATGTTACAATGTGCGCATGTTTCAACGGATTGTCGAGCAAGCCGGCAGCAATTAAACCTGCCGGGTGTGCCATATCAACCATAAACAAGGCTCCCACTTTATCGGCAATTTCGCGCATGCGTTTGTAGTCCCACTCGCGACTGTATGCCGAGGCACCACCAATAATCAGTTTTGGTTTGTGCTCGATGGCCAGTGCTTCCATCTCGTCGTAGTCCACCATTCCGGTGTCTTCTTTTACTTTATAGGCAACCGGATTGTACAGAATACCCGATGAGTTTACATGCAAACCATGCGACAGGTGACCTCCGTGCGAAAGATCGAGACCAAGAAAAGTATCGCCAGGTTTTAAAATAACGCTGAGTACTGCGGCATTGGCCTGAGCTCCGGAGTGTGGTTGTACATTGGCCCACTCGGTATCATAAATTTCCTTGATACGGTCGATGGCCAGTTGCTCGGTCATATCAACAAACTGACAGCCGCCGTAATACCTTTTCCCCGGGTAACCTTCGGCATATTTGTTGGTCATTACCGACCCCATTGCTTCCAGTACCTGATCGCTCACAAAATTCTCCGAAGCGATCAATTCAATTCCGCTTAACTGGCGTTCGTGTTCTTTTTTTATAATATCAAAAACCAATGTGTCTCTCTTCATTTCCTTGAATCTAAAATTTTTACAGCCCAAAGTTAATATAAATAAAAGCAGGCGTTAAACGACCCGCACGTGAAATACTGATTATTTTTGAACAATTAATCTACATTCGTAAAAACCGACTTATTGGCACCTCGAAAATAGTTACAGCTCAATGTACTTTAAAAACTCTTCGCGCACTGAATGTTCTTTAAACCGACCTGAATACTCTGCTGTTACTGTGCTACTGCTTTCGTCCTGAATTCCTCGGCTTGAAACGCACATGTGTTTAGCATCAATCAATACTGCCACATCATTGGTTTTTAGCTACTTTATCCAAATGTTTGGATAAAGTAACTTATCAAAACTTATTTATTATCCAAACTTTAACTATAACAAGCTATAATATAGGCATATAGTTATTACAAGTTTGGGTAAAATTTGCATATTGTACATATCATTAAAATTATC
>JBKEDN010000250.1:0-2263 GCA_047975435.1 Draconibacterium sp.
TATCTCTACTCGACAAAACTCCTGTAAGAGAGGTGCTTATAAAATACGATTACAAAAACGTCAAAGAACTTAAAAATAAACAATTAATAATCAGCGGGTTTTAAGTGCCCGCTAATGAAACATTTTATAAAACAATAAATAAAAGGATCGAATTTTATTTGAGTGAATATATATAATAGTTAGGCATAACCATAAAAGACCCAGTAGAAACAACATGAAAAAACCGATTCTTCTTAATAAAAAAGATTTGTTAGAACCGATTAATCAAGCTATCGAACGAATTGAGAATATTAGAATAAGAAAAGCGACAAATGATGATTCTATCATATTGGAAGGGTTGTTAGCACTCGCGGTTTCTTCATTTGAAAATTCCATTTTTGATACGATGAGAATTTTATTTACACACATCCCTGAAAAAATGGAAATGAAAAACGAATCGATTGCGAAAGAAGAACTATTAAATGGAAATCCAATAGCTCAAGTAGTAGAAAGGAAAGTACTGGAGCAATCATATAAAAATGCAAAGGACTTTTTGACTTATTTTATAAAAGTAACAGGAATAAAGGTTGCAGACTTCTTTGAGAGTGATGATTTTGCAAATTTGATTGAAATTAAAGCGACAAGAAATTTATTGATTCATAACAACTTAAAAGTAAATTCATTTTACAAAGAAAATGCAGGGCGATTAGCTAGAATCCCCAATGGGTCATATTTGATAATTAATCAAGATTATTTGTTCAATTCAATTGTTGTTTTAAAAAACATTTTGACACTGTTTAAAGCAAAACTTAATCAGAAATACAAAGGCTTTACAAGACTTAAAGCATTAAAGGAGTTGTTTGATTTTACGTTCAGTACACCAATAATGAATTTTGAAAACGAATGGGAAGTGGATAAAAATGAAGATAGGATTATAAGATATAAAGAAGAATCAAGTAGAGCTGGCGGATTATCTTCTAGTGAAAGAATGCTTTTTGAGTTTTGGTTATGTCATGTTCGAGGAATGGGGAGAATTGAATTTGAACATAGTTTCTTTAACTTTAGTCGTGGTACTGCAGAGAAATTTGGATACTTGGTTAAAGAGGTAGATTTGTTTAGAAATTAAAAAATGGCAATGCCTAACAAAGTACATATTACAGAGCGGGGTTTGGTGGTTCGACAACTTGCAAGTGACCTTTACCCAACATTAGGAAAAACAGAATGAATAATTATATTTTTAAATCTGATAGGTTAGGATTTAGAACCTGGACTGAGAAGGACAAATCTAAAATGGGATTGATTAACTCAGATGCTAAAGTGATGAAATATTTCCCAACCATTCCTACACAAAAACAAACAGACGAATTCATTGACAGAATGAAAGCTCAATTTTCTAAAAATGGATTCTGTTATTTTGCTGTTGACAAACTTGAAAATAATGAGTTTATTGGTTTTATAGGAATTGCAGAACAAACTTTTGAGTCTGATTTTACACCTTGCGTAGATATTGGATGGAGATTAGCTCAAACTGAATGGGGAAAAGGATTTGCAACAGAGGGAGCAAAAAGATGTCTTGAATTTGCATTTAACAAAATTGGACTGAAAAACATTAAATCAATCTGTCCTGAGATTAATAATGAATCAGAAAAAGTGATGATAAAAATCGGAATGAAAAAAACTAAAAGTTTTAATCATCCTTTACTTTCTGAATTTATAGCATTGGAAAAGTGCGTACTATATGAAATTGAAAAATAAAACGTGAAGAATTGCATTGCTGGCGAAGTTGTGTCCGTTGTCCCTACTCCTCTCTTGACCGCCATGTCCTATCGAACAGGAACGCTCTCTCCCGAGCACTCGGGACCCCAACAACAAGTACCAACCGTTGTAGCCTTATTAAAGAACGCAACCATTGTATTGAAAAAAGCATCTAATAACAGATAGAAACTAAGAAAAGCCAAAACGTCATGAAAAAAATAACTTTGCTTATTGCTGTTCTTCTGTTGATTAGCTCGACAAGTTGTCATAAGGAAGATATTCCAAATTATGATTTAAGTATATTTTCGGTTATTGTATCCGAATCCAGCGGCTGGGTGAATTATCATTACAATGCAACTATTAACCAGGACGGAAAATTAAATATTCAAGAGGAATATGGAGTATTTGATTTATTGAATTAGGCATTTTGTCAATAACTAAAAAATCAGTAAATTGGGGGAATCTAACAATAATAATATGGAGCAACAATTTAAAAGCCTAACGATTTTTGATTTTCAGGCCAGGTTTC
>JBKEDN010000275.1:0-5456 GCA_047975435.1 Draconibacterium sp.
TCAACATACCGAGGAAAACTATTTTATCGCTTGATGCAACAAGCCGTAGATACAGCACCAGTTACATTTAATGATATTACAAAAACAACTTGACCCAAGGAGATAAGCAGTTAAAAAAATAAAAGCGATGAGTAAAAAAGCATTAGCCTCCCTGTTTGTATTGGTCGCGATTGTAGCATTTATTGTTTACACGCTGATTGTGGTACTAAAACCCAAACCGGTAATTTTACAGGGTGAAATTGAAGCCAAAGAGTACAATGTTGCCTCGAAAGTTCCGGGCAGAATTCAGGAAATTGTGGTAAAAAAAGGACAAAAAGTGGAGAAAGGCGATTTTGTTTTTTCCATTAGCAGCCCCGAGATTGATGCCAAATTAGCCGAAGCCAATGCGGCACGGATGGCCGCCGATGCGCAAAGCCGGAAAGCCAAAAACGGCGCCCAGAAAGAAGACATCGAAGCGGCATACAGCACCTACATAAAGGCCGAAGCTGCTGCTCGGTTTGGTGAAAAAACCTTTCAGCGTATTCAGAATTTGTACAACGAGGGAGTTGTTCCCGAGCAACAGCGCGACGAAGCTGAAACAAAAATGAAAGCCGCCCGCGAAACGGCCAATGCCGCCAAAGCTATCTGGCAAAAAGCCGAAAAAGGCGCCCGCGAAGAAGACAAAACAGCCGCCGAAGCGCTTGTTTTACGTGCGGATGCCGCCATCGGGCAGGTGCAATCGTACCTGGATGAAACTACGGTACACTCGATTGCCAAAGGCGAAGTTTCGGGGGTGAATGTGGAAGAAGGCGAACTGGTTTCAACCGGGTTTCCGGTGGTGAATGTGATGGATATCGACGATATTTGGGCTACCTTTTACATCCGCGAAGATTACCTGGGTAACTTTAAAATGGGCGAAACATTTACTGCGATGATCCCCGGACTGGAAAAGCAGGAGTTCGAGTTTAAAGTAACTTACATTAGTCCGACTGCTGATTTTGCACGCTACAATGCCACTAAAACTTCGGGCGAGTTCGATCTGAAATCCTTTGAAATTGAAGCCCGTCCGGTAAATAAAATTCTGGGGCTGCGTCCGGGAATGACAGCCGTGGTTCGTTTGTAAATCATTTGGAAATGACAATGCCGAAAAAACATCCGATATTTATGGTGATGGAGCGTGAGGCCGAAAGGATTAAACACAATCCGGCCTATCGTTTCCTTTTGTTCCTGGGGCCCGTGATCGGAATCTTTCTGCTGTTTTTTATTTTCAGGCAGGGAGTGGCGAAGGATTTACCCATTGCAGTGGTCGATCAGGACAACTCCAGCCTTTCCGTAAAATTGCGAAATGCACTGGAAGCCTCACCCGATATAGCTGTGGTAGCTGCGCCCGCCGATATTTTTCAGGCACGCGAAATGCTTGAAAGCGCACAAGTGGATGCGATTGTGTTGCTGCCATCCGGTTTGGAGAGAAAAGTTTATCAGGGCATAGAAGCGGTTGTCCCGGCCTATATTAACGGCACCAACGTGCTGACTGGAGGGATTATCCAGCGTTCGGTACTAAAAACCATCGGTACCATTTCGGGTGGGATTCAGCTAAAAAAACAAATGCTCGACGAAAAAAATGAAACACAGGCCATGGCACGGGTAATGCCGGTTGAGCTGAGGCAACACATTCTGTTTAACCCTTATACGAATTACAATTATTTTCTTAATTCGGCTTTGATGAACATTATGTTGTATCTGTTTGCATTTTTATCGTCGATTTACACCTTTGGAAACGAACTGAAAAAAGGAACAGGCCGCGAATTGCTGGAAACCGGTAATTCAAGTGTCAGGCTGGTTATTGTCGGGAAACTGTTTCCATACACCGTAATTTTTACCGGTTTTGCCATGCTCATTAATGTGCTTTTGTACGAGTTTGGCGGGATGCCGATGAACGGAAATTTTTTTCTGATCCTTCTCGGACAGCTCGTTACAATGGTCACTTACCAGGTAATGGGCGTTTGGTTGGTGGCGCTAACCTACAATCTGCGTTTGTCGCTTTCCATTGCCAGCGCTTATTCCATGATGGCAATCACTTTTTCGGGGCTTACTTTTCCGCTTGAAGGGATGCCTTTGTCAGCCAGAATTTTCGCGGCAGCCTTTCCGTTTACCTGGTGGGAAAAGCTTTTCATTTCGCAGTCGTTGCGGGGTGCACCAGCCGGCGAAGCATTGGTTTACATCTGTTACATACTGATTTTTATGTTGCTGGCTTTTACCGGCTTTCATTTATACAAACGTCGCCTGGGCGATGAAAAATACTGGGGGAAAGCATAAGAATGAAAACAGACAAACAAAATAACCCGGGAATTTTGGAGTTAATAGCGCTTCATTTTAAACAGGAATTACGCGAAGTTTTTACCGACAATGGCGCCCTGTTAATCCTGATTGGTGCCATGATTATTTATCCGCTGGTTTATTCCATCGGCTATTCGGGCGAGGTTCTTTCTGAATTGTCATTTGGTGTGGTTGACCTTGACCAAAGCAGCATGAGCCGCCAATACTCCCGTATGCTGGATGCTACCAACGAACTGGATGTAACTTGCAATCCGGCTAGTTTGGATGAGGCTGAAAGATTATTCATGAAAGACAAAATAAAAGGCGTCTTATTGATACCACAAGGTTTTGAAAAAGATATTCTGTCAGGGCAACAGGCACATGTTTCGGTGTATGCCGATGGAAGCTATTTCCTGATATACAAGGCTGAAATATTGGCGTCGAACACTGTAAACTCGTATTTTAATGCAGGTGTTGCCGTGCAGCGGTATATGATTGATGGAAAGTCGTTTGATCAGGCAGTGGTGGCGAGCAGTCCGATAAGTACGCACACACATATTTTGTACAATCCAAGTTCATCGTACGGAAGTTTTATCATGCCCGGATTAATCCTGATCATCATTCAGCAAACTTTATTATTGGGGATCGGTATTATCGGAGGTTCTTTTTCTGCCTCCAAAAAAACACCTTTTCTGTTGCCCGAAAGGAGAAGGAATAGGGAAGTACTGCCTTATTTATTAGGCAAAACCGGGGCTTATCTGCTTATTTCGCTGTTTAATGTGGCACTGGCCGTAATTTTGGTGCACCACTGGTTTAACTACCCCGACAAAGGAAATATGCTGCATGTGATGATGCTTTTGTTCCCGTTTTTACTGGCCACCATTTTTCTGGGCATTGCACTTTCAACCCTGTTCAGGCACCGCGAATCGTCGATCGTTTTTATGGTATTCCTGTCGCCGATAGCGCTGTTTTTAAGCGGGATTTCGTGGCCGGTTTCTGCCATGCCCGACTGGATTGTAGCGCTGTCGAAAATATTTCCGGGAACGGCTGCCATTCCGGCTTATCTGCGTCTGCGAACCATGGGCGTTGGCTTGTCCGGGATCAGGCACGAAATGATTGTATTGTATATTCAGGCAGCAATTTATGCAGTATTTACTTTGGTGTATTTTTACCTGCGCGTTTATGCCGGCAATGTAAAATTGAAAGAGAAATCAACGGAATAAGTTAGGTTTAAAGGGAAACTAAAGAGAGTGGCTGCCGAGATAACCCGGACAGCCTCTTCTTTTGAACTATTAATTGCAGCAATGGAAATTTTTAAGATTCTATTTTGCCCAAAGGTTATTTAGAAAATCAATTGTAATCTTTTTTGATAATTACTTTATCCAATGCCTCGTATAAATCGGCAATACTGGTATTGGCTTCTTCGGTAAAAGTCCCGCTATTTTTAAAACAGGGGGAAGTGACAATAAAATAATCATGGGTTTCGCCAAAATAAACAGGAATACACCACGAAAAGAATTTTTGGGAATCAATAAATGCTAATTGTTCTTCCTTTTGTTCAATTGGGTAAAAGTTTAATATCAACGAAGGTGTTAGCGTACTTTGCCCTATTCCTTCAAATTCCCTGTCCGAATTGTAATATTTAACAATGGCTACCGGAGTTTCAGCGTTTTGGGGAATGTCAGCCGTATTGAAATCAGTTTCAATTATTTCGCACTCCCAGCCTGTAGGCTTTACACTGCAAAAATCGTCAAGACTGGTGTCTTTCATATTTTCTTCGCATGAAGAGAGGGTTAAAAAAGTTATAACTACGGATAAAAGTAAATTTCGGGTTCTCATGCTGGATAGAATTAATTGGTTTTTGAAATATTTGTTGCCATAATACAAGATCGACGGTTAACATCATTGTATCTATAGTCAAGAAAAATGGAAAAATAAGTGGCAAGCATTTTCAATTAGTAGTAAGGTTCGTTTTTATTAGATGTTGTTGCTTGCCAATTGGTTGCGTTACTTTTTAAATATTTGCTGATTTTTAAAAAAATAAAAGGAGCTACAATTTTTGTAACCCCTTTTAGTGTTGTCGAAATTCAACTTAAAAGTTGTAAGTCCTCCATTAAGTTTACTGGCTATGTAATCTTTCTCCTTAATTGTTTTTGTTTCACTAAATTGTTAAGCGGTTTTAAGTGCTTCGGCTACTGAGGCAGAAATAGGGGTGGTTGCTCTGCCAATTAAGGCTGAAAGTTGTTTCCCATCATCGTATAAATCACCTTTCGAGGCGCTAATGTCCCAACTGGCAAGTCCGTTGGCCAAACCCTCCGGTAATCCAAAACTTTTCAGAATGGAAGCATATTCAACTTCTGGCAGGTTTTTATAGGCGATTTCTTTCCCGGTTTGTTTCGAAATCTCAGCAGCCAGGTCGGTTAAAGTATAAGCTTCATCTCCGGCCAGTTCGTAAACTTTTCCTTTGTGATTCTTGCCGGTTAACACTACTGCTGCAGCTTCTGCAAAATCGGCGCGTGCTGCCGAGGCTATTTTCGCATCGGCTGCACTACCCAGAAATGCGCCACCAGCCAGTGCTCCCGGAACCGAGGCGGTATAGTTTTCAGAATACCATCCATTCCGTAAGATAGTATGATCAATGCCTGATTCTTTCAACATTGTTTCGGTTGCCAGGTGTTCGCCGGCAAGGTTTAGTGTCGATTCATCGGCGTGTAAAAGACTTGTATATACTATCCATTTTACTCCTGCTTTTTTAGCTGCTTCAATCACATTTTTGTGTTGTGGTGCACGTTGCCCGATTTCGTTGCCTGAAATGAGCAATAAATTGTCGATCCCAACCAATGCTTTTTCCAGCTGTTCCGGTTTTGAATAGTCGAAGACCACTGTTGCTACTCCTAAATCACTTGCTTTTTCTGGGGTGCGCACCAATGCTACGATGTTATCAGCTGCTGTTCTTCTTTTTAGTTCACTAACTACGAGGCGGCCTAGTTGACCGGTTGCTCCTGTAACTCCAATTTTCATGTTTTATTCCTTTTCATTTATATAAGGAAACCTCTAAAAATTAAAAATCTACCAATCAGCCTATTATAATAGTAAATAGTATCTTAGGAGCATATTCTTATACAATGAGGACAAGATACAAAGCAACAGGGACAAACAGT
>JBKEDN010000292.1:0-89750 GCA_047975435.1 Draconibacterium sp.
ACCAATGAAATTATGGCTGAAAATTGAACGAAAAGGAAAATGATGATTGAAAATGGATGGCAACTTCATTAACAGAAGAATAGACATGCTTCATAAAACTAATTTTTAGAGGTTACCGTAAGAATGAATAACTAAAATTGAATACTATGTACACCTCATCAATAATTTGGATGTTAACCTGGCCACTGTTGATCGTTGTTTCGTATCAACTGATAAAGCTGGTGGTAAAAAAATATGAGCGCCAGCTTGAGTCGAAGGAAAACGCACCTGAATAAAAAGCAGATAAACCCGGTATGATTTGCCGGGTTTTCTAGTTTTAATTCTTAGACGTTGAATACACATCAAAAATTCAGGGGGAAGGACTCCCCTTGCGCAAAGCGAGAGCATCTTTTAAGCCAAAATCGGTTTATTTATTGTTTATTACTTCTTTATTCTTTCTATTTTTAGCCGTCAAAACCAAATAATAATGATTAACGGGAAAAAAGTTGTAGTTGTACTTCCGGCTTACAACGCCTCAAAAACACTTGAAATAACTTACAAAGAAATCGATTTCTCGATTGTTGACGATGTTATTTTAGTGGACGACCTTAGCAAAGACGATACGGTAGAAGTGGGTAAAAAACTGGGGATCAGACACATTGTGATTCATGAGCAAAACAAAGGCTACGGTGGTAATCAAAAATCGTGTTACAACAAAGCGCTCGAAATTGGTGGCGATATTGTAATTATGCTGCATCCGGATTATCAATATACCCCGAAACTGATCCCTGCGATGTCAAGTCTTTTGGGAAGCGGACTTTACCATGTTGTTCTTGGCTCGCGCATTTTGGGGAAAGGGGCACTAAAAGGTGGAATGCCAATGATTAAGTACCTTGCCAACCGCGGATTAACTTTTATCGAAAATATATTGTTGGGTGCAAAACTCTCGGAGTACCACACCGGCTACCGGGCCTTTACCCGCGAAGTACTTGAAAAAGTAAACTACAATGCCAATTCCGACAACTTTGTTTTCGATAACCAAATGCTGGCGCAGATTTGGTATGCCAGCTACGAAATTGCGGAAATTACCTGCCCCACCAAATATTTTGATGATGCATCAAGCATTAACCTGAAAAACAGCACTATTTATGCGCTGGGGGTTCTTAGAACTTCGCTTCAGTTTAGGTCACAAAAGTGGGGATTGGTGAAAAAAGAGATATTCAATATCAATAAATAAAGAGCTAAAATTTAAGAGACAATCAAATATGCTATATTTAGCGGGGACGCCAACGAATATAAGGCTGATCCGGCAAATTAAAATAATATTTATTCAACCGGCTGTAATTCATTGAGGTTTGAAATAACGCTGGCATAAAGTTATCAGGCTCTTTCATATTTCCTTCAATATCAGAATACCCCTGATCAAGAAATATTGTCAGCGGTTCCATATTTTTATCGATAGTACTTAACACCAATGTCTCTATTCCAAAAGCCCAGCAACCAACCATCGGATAGGGTTCAATATCTTTTAACCCTATCACCAACTTTCTGTTTTCCTGCTTATTGGCAGCATCAACAAATACTTCTTGGATGGTATCAATCCGCTTCGCATAAGGTGAAGAGGATGGCTTAATTATTATCAAGCCAGTCACCACAAGCCCGGCTGCCAGTACTCCAAGTCCTAACTGTACTTTTCCTGAATAGTACCTAAATGCGGCAACGAATGACAGTGCAGCAAACATCGTCAGCGGCAAAAAGATCTTTTCCATCTCCATATTTGAGTCTCCCTCTTTAAACGAAGTACAGGCCACGATAAAATACGCCACCGAAAAAACAACAAGAAAACTTCCGTTCCACCATTTCTTTTTATAAAAAAGAACAAAAACCGATACAACCAGCATAACCAGATATGGGATAAAAATTGCGTTGATATGACGGAAAAAGAATTTATAGGGATAATAAGTGTTCAGTTCGTCCAAAATAGTAAATGGCGACACCAGGAGGTTGCCGTACAAATTATTATGCCCTGTATCTTTACTCCCGAAAAATACATGGTACATAAAAACCAACAGGGTAAAAACGACAGTCACATATGGAAAGGGCGTTTTAAACTTCCGGTATTCAAACGAAAAATAAAAAAGGACAAAAAGCAGCGAAAATAAAGCAATAGAATGCGAGACATAGCCAAAAAATACAAGCACAATTGTTCCGCCAATGCCTAGAATCATTTCCGGTATTTTCTTTAGTTTTTTAGAATCGATAAATACCAACCAGGCATATAACAAAATACTATTTAACAGGGCCAGGTTACTTTCGGAAGTCGGTCTGAAATAGCTTTCTACAATTCCGATCGAAGAAACAGCAATTACCGCAAAACCGGCTGCTTTATTTTTCAGAACATTGTTTACCAGAAAAAAGTAAACCACACGCACCAAAACAAAAGACACCGAGTAAATATTAAGAAGCATTGCAAGTGGTAAATGCATTTTGGCAGCCCAAACCAATGGAACCTGTGTAATTATTGCAGTTGTTCTGGTATGCGGAACAAAATAATCTGCATCATTAACAATATTAAAGAAGTAAAATGCCGGATCGGATATTAATATTCTGGCTTTGGCATAAACAACCGCCCAAACTAAAAGCAGAATAAGAAAAGAATAAGAGGCTATATCGGAATAGCGCCATTTAAGTACCCGGGACCAATTCATAAAAACGTTTGTATTTTCTACTCCACGATAATAGAGATAATTGAGATACCATCCAAAACAGGTTTGCAAAAATGTTTTAATTTAGCCCAACATAATTTCATTTTAACCAAAACGAGAAATCTATATTAAAAACCGTTCAACCATTCGAAAGAGATAGCAACACATGAACAAAAATTCCGGAATAATCATTCCTCTACAAAAATTACTCCTGCTTATTATCCCCGCATTCTACTTGTTTGCCGGCTTAAATTTTCGTTTGATACTTGAAAATATCTCGCTTCGTTCCATTGATCCGGAATACATCTATTTTATTAGCGGACTTAGCATTGCTGAAGGGCATCTGAAAGTTGCACATATTGACAATCCAGGAACCCCTCTCCAATTTCTGATTGCATTGGTTTTTAGAATTACTTATCTATTTCGCGGCAATTCAATGTCGTTCGCCGAAGATGTTTTAAGTCATTCCGACTTGTATCTGTCGATTGTAAACATGGTAATTACATTACTGCTTAGCGTCGCCTTACTCATTACCGGAAAATATACACTCAAGAAAACCGGCTCGGTTTGCTATGCCATCCTGTTTCAGACATTTCTTTTTATCCCTGTAATTTGGTATGAGATCATTGGGAGGATAACTCCCGAACTTTTAATGCCTCTTCCAATTATGGCAATATCAATGTTGTACCTCCGGCAGGTTGCAGATCAAAAAGAAAAATTTAGTTGGAAAGAGCTTATTCTCTTTGCCGCTATTCTGGGTTTTGCTCTGTCGATTAAGCTTACGATGGTGTTGTTATTTATTCTTCCGGCCATATCAGTTACGGGTTGGAAAAGAAAGCTTTACGTAATTGTTTTATCTCTTATTTTCTTCCTTATTTTTTCAATTCCGGTAACGCTTCAGTTAGAAAACTTCTGGCACTGGATCAGAGATTTATTTCTTCACAGCGGGCAATACGGAAGCGGAGAAAAAAACATTGTAGATCTGACTCTTATGAAAGAGAACATCGAAAAAATTGTCCATCTGGATCGTTATTACCTGTTCCTCGTTCTAATGGGAATTGCATTAAGCATTTTTTCCTTTGCCTGGTTTCTGAAACACAAGAATACCAAAGGTTTAAGGCTTGTTAAATTTACCTTTTCGATTCTTGCGGCCATCTTATTGCAAGTTCTTGTCACCTCCAAACAATTTCAACCGCGCTATTTTATTCCCGCACTGCTGCTGGCTCCCGTGCTACTGTATTTTCTTTTAGAAATCCTGAAAACCTACTTCCCACAGAAAACAGTTTTTACAGGAATAAATGTGTTTTTAGTGATCTTCTTCATCTGGAATATTAACCGGCAATTCGGGACGATTGATTACACATCGGAAGCTATGCAAAATTCGATGAATGAAAGAATTAAAAGCTGGCACCTTGCTGAATCTTTTGAAAAAGAAAGTATAAAAATTATCGTTTCGCAAGACTACGGCTCTCCGTTTAAGGAATATGCACTTCTGTATAGTACTGCCTGGTCGGCAAACAAATTGAAACCATATTACGCAGAAATACTTGGGAAACTATATCCGAATACCTATCAATATACGACCTGGGATGGAAAGTTCAGGTATTGGGCAAATGAGTTTGATCCTGAAAAGATTATCGGGCAAAACCTACCTGTTTATCTGTATCTTCAAAATGATTCGGAAGAGTTATTAAATAAAACTATGCTAAAAATAAATCCTGACGACAGTTACCTTGTGACACAGAAAGAATTACACAAGAATCCGCTGAACCATGAAGTTTTCTACCAGCTCTTTTTTACTCATAACAATACCGGGAATCAGGATTTATCAGATAAAAGCAACACAAGTGAAACAAATTTTTAATCCATTAATTCTTGATAAGACGACTTTCTGAAACCTTAAATATGAAACTCCGATTAACAAAAAATAAAACTCCCTTTTATATCCTGATCTTTTTTGGCCTCGTGCTCCTTTTTATGGGAATAATGAATCATTATTATTTCAGAACGGTCACTTACGATTATGGAAATTACAATTTTGCGTTCTGGGATTATTCTCATTTCCGAATTAGTCCGATGCCTACTTACCCAGGAAACTTTTTACAAGATCATTACTCGTTTACACTTATGTTCTTCATTCCTGTATTTTGGCTGTTAAACTGGCTTACCGGAACCTACACTCTTATTCTTATTCAGTACTCAATGCTCATGTTGGCAGCATGGTTTACCTATAAATTAATTATTCTTAAAACAAGTAATAAGTGGCTGGGAACGGGTGTATTACTCTATTATTTCTTACTTCTCGGCAGGTTTACTACATTTTCTTGTGATGTTAATCTTGCGGTTATTTCTGCCTGTTTTATACCTGTATTTTTGTATTTATTCGAAATAAAAAAATATGCAGGAACTTTTGTTATTTTGATTTTGGCTTTGCTGTCGAGAGAAAACATTCCTCTCTGGTTTATTTTCATATTTATTGTTTTGATCATTCAACACCGGAAAGAGAAAAAGGCTGTAATATTAAGCGTTGCAGGAATTTTTCTTTCGCTATTTTATTTCATTTTATTGTTCAAAGTTCTGATACCGGGTATTGAAACCGATGAGAAGCATTTTACTTTATTCAACTATTCGGCTTTGGGAGCAAACCCGGGAGAGGCCTTTCTTTTTGCCATAAAAAATCCGGTGGAGACCATAAAATTGTTCTTCATAAATCATTTGAATGACCCTTCCCTTAAATATGTTAAAGCCGAATTTTACTTTGTCTATCTGATTTCCGGAGGTTTTGTTTTGTTTTTGCGCCCAAAGTATTTTATCTGGTTTATCCCGATTGTTGCCCAGAAGATGCTGAACGATTCATTTATCCGCTGGGGAATTTCAACTTATTATTCCATTGAAGTAGTAACCTTACTTCCTGTCTCTGTATTTCTAACACTCTCTTCATTAAAATCAAAAAAGCTTCAAAATATCCTGACGATTGTGGTTTGCATTTCAACACTATCAATGACAGTGCATAAACTGGACCGATCAAATGTTGTTATTCCGTGGACTTTAAATCCGTCAAAAGAAAAGCTTTATTACAAAGGATTTTATACTTCTGATTATGACTTGCGGAAAACACACAAACTCTTAAAAAGCATCCCAAAAGATGCCAAAGTAAGTGCCTCTGATCATCTATATTCTCATCTGGCACAACGACCTTCCATATACCTTTTCCCTGACGTAAAAGATGCCGATTACATTGTTTTTTCGGTATTCGATAATTATTTCATGAATTCGCACATGGAGAATGAAAGAAAGAGAAATGAATATCTGCACAGTGCTGACTGGGAAATAATTCAAAAAGAATTTCCTGTGTTTTTGCTGAAAAAGAAGCGTAACGAAAAACAGATTGAAGAAGAAACCATAAAGTTGGGAATGCATTCTGATACCATTTTATGCAATTTCGAAACGGTTGATACCTTAAAAAACGAAGTTTACTTCAACGATGACCTAATTGCTGCTCAAGCCAAAAGAACATCTCACTCCGAATTCAGGAGTGAAAATACCAGCTTGCTTCTTGACAACAAGAATCCTTACGGAACAGCCATTCAACCTCAAGAAATTGAGAACATTGAGTACTTAAGCGTGAGTGTTTATTATTTTAGTGAAGCCGGCCATGCCAATATTGTAAGTAGCTGCGGTAGCCGTTTTTATTACTTTAATGGTGTTCCGTCAAAAACCGAAAATGATACCGGTAAATGGAAAAAACTTGAACTTAGCTTTTGGGTTCCTCAGCAACTTGATCTTACCCAATTCAAAATATATTTATGGAACAGCGGCCAGGAGCCTGTGTATTTTGATGATCTGCAAATAATTAAAAGGTACCGAAATCCGGAATGATTTATTAACCTGAATTCGACTTTAAAATATTTTCACAGAAAGTTATAATTGCGTCAGGTTTGTATTTAAAATTATGCAGTAATAGCGGGCTATTGCAAAGAATTTTAAATGTACAGATGGCGTAAGAAGAACTTTCCCTTCGGGCTTTGCTCTTTTTGCCATAAACTTCCACCAATTTTCTCGTATTATCCCGATAGGACTTCAAAAATCGGTGAAAATTTCTGACTAAAAATAGCTAAAGCTGTGAGCCATTTTAAAATCGAATTCAGGCTAATAGCTCTGAACATCAAGCATTATATCTTTTAAAAGCAAAGCCTTGCGATCTTTATTCCAGACATAAACAAGGATATCGGCAGACGGTGATATATCTGTTGGCATTTTTTGGGTTAAAACAGTCGATTTCCATTCGTCGGTATCCGACATCAGATCAATTTTGTCGTAACGAATTTTATTTTGCCCGTCTTCCACCGAAAACACAAGCATTACCTCATCGGCACCGATTGTTTCCAACGCTTTGTAGTTCACCCGAATTTTAATATCAAAAATATCATGTAATTCCAATTGATCCAGCTGTAACTTCAATGTGGGTCCGTATTCCTGACCGGCATCCATTTTCCATAATTTTTCTCCCTCAATCTCTTCGACACATTTACTATCGCTATTTTCAAACGAAAGAACTTTGTTAAATTCCGCTACTTTTTCAGATGGAGAAATCTTTTCCCTGCTTTTTTCGAAAATATGAATGCTGTAATCGTAGCCGCCAAGAACGGTTATTTTCTCTATGGGATAGAAAGCTTTTACTTCATTCAGAAAAGGATCGTTTCTGAGTGTTTCCAATTGAACACCACCTTCATTCGGGCCAAAATGAGCATCCCACACCAAAATATTTCCCCAATCCATACTATTTGATGGCTGATTTCTATCAGCTACCCACCAGTTGCACTTTGAAACATCATACGGATCAATATCGAGATAATGAATCAGCAAGGGATCAAAATAAAAAACTTTTTGGGTGGGAAGCTCCTGTTTTATATAGGCACCACTTCGTGCCATAAGTTGTTCTGTTGGATCAGCCTTTAATGGGAAATGATTTTGAGCAAAAAGCCAGGCTACCTGCAAAACGGCAATAAAACCAATTATAATATAAGCTATTTTCTTGTTTTTTAAAACCGAGAAAATGTATTCAATTCCTTTTACAGCAGTAAGTGCCGCCAGAGGTATTACACCTCCTATAACTCTTATTAACCCCAGAGAACTCCCTGTCCCCTTCCACCACACATAGCTGTGCGCGGCAAAATATATTGCCCAACTTCCGGTAATCAGAATAAAATGGATCAGATTTTCGTCCTTCAATGAGAACTTCCTCAGTACCTGTAAAGGCCAGAATATTAGTCCGATTACCAGCAAAAGTAAAAAAGGTATTCCAAAAATGTAATTACTCTTTTTTATAAAATGAAACAAACTCCCGCTTCCGTAATCACTATCTCCCAATGAATAGGGCATCTGATGAATTAACCACAATGCATCGTTAAAAACAAAAAAACCAATAATGGAATAAAACAGTGTTCCCAACAATAGAAAAGGTATTGCTTTATATTGTTTCTTCAAAAGAAATGCAACTGCAAATACGGGCAAAAGAACCATTCCTTCGGTTCGAACAAAAGGGATAAACGACAGAATAATGGCAGCTGCCAACCACTTGTTTTTCAAAAAGAAATAAACAGCCATGACCGCGACCAGACTAAAAAGCACCTCTGTCAGGCAACTTAGCATCAGGAAAAAATAAACCGGGGAAAAAGCAATGAAAACGATTGTAAATGCAGAACTCGCGACAAACATTTTTTTTGCATTTTTCGCACTAAGAATCAACGTAATAACTGCCACCAGTAAATTGAAAGCTTTTGCGACACTGAAGCCCATTAAAGCAAAAGGTGCTACAAGAGTAGTATAAAGTGGTTTTCCCCATAAATCAAGAAAAAGCCGGGGATACTTAAAAGCATATCTTGCAACCTGATAGTGTGTAATATTATCCGCACCACCATAAGTTGTTGTATTTAAAAACAAAAAAGCAATTTGAATAAGTACTATCAACGAAAGAATAGCAAACAAAATATAGTTTTCTGTTATTTTCCCTTTCATCTACATTTTATCTTTTAGCCCATGTATTATACTTCAACACACACCACAAAGCCCTGAAACCATCGCGCCAACCAATTTTTTTCCCTTCATCGTAGGTCCTTCCATAGTAGGAAATCCCCACTTCATAAATCCTCACTTTTGGAACACGCGAAATCTTTGCTGTTACTTCAGGCTCAAAACCAAAACGGTTCTCTCTCAAGTTGAGCGATTTAATAATCTTGGCATCAAACAGTTTATAACAGGTTTCCATATCTGTCAGATTCAAGTCAGTAAACATGTTCGAAACCGTTGTCAGAAATTTATTTCCTAAAGAGTGCCAGAAAAACAAAATTCGATGTGGATTGCCTCCCATAAAACGAGATCCATACACCACATCGGCAAAGCCTTCTGCAATCGGTTTCAGCAGATCATTATACTCACGCGGGTCATATTCCAGATCAGCATCCTGAATTACAACATAATCACCTTTAGCCTCTGCAATTCCACGGTGTAAGGCTGCTCCCTTCCCCATATTCTCTGGCTGTTGATAAAAGGAAAACCGGTGTCCCGAATGTTCTCCGATGTATTGCTCAATTACCTCAACACTGCTATCGGTTGAACAGTCATTCACAAGAATAATCTCCTTTTCAAAACCATAAGATAGTTTCACATCAATGACCCGGTTTAAGATCTGATGAATGGTTTTTTCTTCGTTGTAAACAGGAATAATAACAGATAACAGTTTCTGGCTCTCCATGATATTTGTTTGATTTCGCCTCAAATATACGCGAATTTCATTTTTATCGATTCGTTTGAACGTATTCTCATAATTTTAAAAGAGAAGAATACAGTCGGACTTCTTATAATTTTATTTAAAATGATTTGATTTCTCAGAATTAGTTTTCATTTTTAAACACTACAAACGCTCAACTTATGGCTAAATCGTTGGTAAACACCAATGCAAAATTTGGAACACTTCCGGTTTTTCTAACCGCGCTTTCTACTATTCTGGGTGCAATCCTTTTTCTGCGCTTCGGATGGGCTGTTGGACAGGTAGGATTTTTGGGTGTAATCGGAATAATTATTCTGGGGCATGTGGTAACCATCCCCACCGCTTTTGCAGTAGCCGAAATTGCCACCAACCAGCGTGTACAGGGAGGAGGTGCGTATTATATAATCAGCCGTTCGTTTGGATTAAACATTGGCGGCGCCATTGGTATTGCGCTTTATCTTTCGCAGGCTATCAGTGTGGCTTTTTATGTGATTGCCTTTGGTGAGGCGTTTGAACCATTTATCAGCTGGATCGGGAAAAACTACGGTTTCTTCATCCCCGACCGCCGGTTTATTTCTGTCCCCACCATGGCTCTGTTATCCTTGCTTATTCTTACCAAAGGCGCCAATGTGGGAATGAAAGCCTTGTATGTAGTGGTGGCTGTTTTGCTTACTTCCATTGTCATGTTTTTTATGGGCGACTCGCCACTTAAACCAACCGAAGTAAATTTTCACCTTACGGTAGAAAACAACCTGGATTTCTTTTACGTTTTTACAATTATATTTCCGGCTTTTACCGGACTTGCAGCCGGCCTCGGACTATCGGGAGATTTAAAAGATCCTCAAAAATCAATTCCCCGCGGCACACTTTGGGCAACCGTTGTAGGTATGCTGGTGTATGTTGCAGTTGCCTACAAATTTGCCATTTCAGCCACGCCCGAAGAATTGGTTGGCGACCAACTGATTATGCAGCAAATTGCTATATGGGGCCCCATTATCCCTATTGGGCTGGCGGCAGCCTCGCTAAGCTCGGCCTTGGGCTCGATTATGGTAGCCCCGCGAACCTTACAAGCCATTGGATTCGACGATATATTCCCGCAGAACTCTGTAAACAGGTGGTTTGCAAAAGGCCGTAAAAAAGACAACGAACCCATTAACGGGTCGCTGCTCACCATTTTAATTGCCTTTGTATTTGTGTTAATTGGCGATGTGAATTTTGTGGCGCAAATTATCTCTATGTTTTTTATGGTTACTTACGGCGCCATTTGCCTGATTTCGTTTCTCGAACATTTTGCTGCCGACCCTGCCTATCGCCCAACCTTTCGTTCGCGCTGGCAAGTTTCGCTGGTTGGTGCACTCTTTTCATTCTGGCTGATGTTTAAAATGAATGCCACTTATGCAGCAATTTCAGTTATTATTATGGCGATGATCTATTACATAATTATGCTGAACAACGAAGAAAACCAGGGGCTAAACAAACTTTTCAAAGGAGTCATCTTCCAGTTGAGCCGACAATTACAAATTATTCTTCAACGAACCGACAGCGAAAAAGATACCAGCTGGCGCCCGTTTGGTGTTTATATTTCGCACGATACCTTTAAGCGGCGTTCGGCTTTCGATATTATGCGCTGGATTTCGTATAAATACGGTTTTGGCACTTATATTCATTTTATAAAAGGGTTGCTGAACGAAAAAACCACCGAAGAATCAAAGAAAGTACTCGATCGACTGATTCAACTATCTGCCGGAAGCAAGAACCGGGTTTACCTCAATACCATTATTTCGCCGTCATATACATCGGCCATTGCACAGGTAGTACAGCTTTCAGGTATTTCAGGAAAAGGGAACAACCTCATTTTGTTTGAATTTTCGCGCACCGACCCGGGGAACCTGAAAGAAATAACCGGAAACTACCAGATTGTTGAATCGGCCGGCTTTGACATTTGTATTCTGAATACCTCCTACAAAAGCTTTGGCTATAAAAACGAAATTCACATATGGATCAGCCCGGAAGATTATGTAAACGCCAACCTGATGATTTTACTTGGTTACATTATTTTGGGACATCCTGACTGGAAAAGAGGAAAAATCAAGATTTTCGCCCTGTACCCGAAAGAAGACATTGAAGACAAACGCAAACAATTAATGGAACTTATTAAAACCGGACGTCTTCCCATAAGCCCGGCCAATATTTCGATGGTTCCGTTTGATTCCGGAAACCGGAAAAGTGTGATTACCAACTACTCTGCCGATGCCGACCTGACCATTATCGGGTTTACCACCGAAGCCCTTAAAAATATGGATGAATTCAGTGATGGATACAGCGATTTGGGCAATATTCTTTTTGTAAGCTCGAACCGGGCAAAGACAATAAACTAAAAAGCCACACGTTTTCTCACTTGGCATATTTATTTACCTTTGATTGATCTTAAATAGAAAAAATGGAAAGAATTGCCATATTTCCGGGTTCGTTCGATCCCTTTACAGTCGGACACGAATCAATTGTCAGGCGTGCCTTGCCGATGTTTGATAAATTATACATCATGATCGGTTACAACGCCAACAAAAAATCGTTCTTCTCGGTTGAGAAGCGCATAAAATGGATCAATCAGGTATTTGCAAACGAACCTGGGGTAGAAGTCAGGCTACACGAAGGACTAACGGTAGATTTCTGCAAAGAAGTGGGGGCAAAGTACATTTTGCGCGGCATTCGTACATCTTCCGATTTTGAGTATGAACGGGCAATTGCGCAAATGAATAAAAAAATGCACCCCGAGATTGAATCCGTTTTCCTGCTTACTTTGCCGGAACACACACCGGTAAATGCCACCATTATTCGCGATATTATTTCGCACGGTGGCGACGCCAGCATGTTTTTACCCGAGGGACTCGACAAAAGTGAGTTCAAAATTAACGGATAACAAAGTGGCTGTAAACAGATTTTTATTTCTTCTTTTCCTCTCATTTTTCCTGATAAACCAACGGGGTTTGTCGGTTGAAATCCGATGCCAGAATACAAATTATGCAGGCAAAACACTCAAGTTTATAACCTATAGCGATCCTATTTCCGGAAAAACAGAAACCGCATTTAAACTAACCTTTGACGCAGCGGGAAAGGCTTCTGCCAGTTTCGATATCAAAAAAACAAGCTATGTTTTTTCTGATTTCGGGGTATTCCGGGGAATGCTGTTTCTGGAAGCCGGAAAAAACATCGATCTAAAGCTCCCGCCATTCAGGGAGAAATCGTTTGCCGACGAAAAAAACCCCTATTTCTCGCCGGTGTCGTTTTGGCTTATCACCGAGGACAAAAACCAGTTAACCGATAAAGTCTCGGAATTTGAACAATTCTTTAATTACCTGACCGACAAATATTTTAACGAGCTTTATATCAAACAGTCGAAACCGGTGTTTGATTCCATTAAAACCGAGTTGGACAAAAAAGTACCTGACACTGCTGTAGAAACTTTGGTTTGGCATAAAAACCTGAAATTGAAGTTGATTGAAGCTGACATTTTCCGTCTGCGCCCCGAGGCTTATTCTGCCGGGTTTAATACCGTACAAAGCGAATACTGGTTACAACCGGCATTTATGGAAGTATTTAATAAAACATTTGACCGGCAACTCAGTTTTTCTGCACTAGCCGTTCATGGCGACGATGTAAAAAAAGCAGTGGAGACAAAAGATTTGCCCGGATTAAAAAGTTTTGTTGAAAAGAAATACAAAGTAACTGGGAAAACGGCTGAATTGGTTTTACTAAAACTGCTTCACGATGGCTTTTATTCGGATGAATTTAGTAAAACGGCAATCAAAGATCTGGTAGGCAACAATCTTTTTGTACAAAACAGTAATTCCATTCTAAAAGTTACTGCCCGGAACATCCTTGATAAATTTGGCTTTTTACTGAAGGGAAGCAAGGCTCCCGCCATTTGTCTAAACAATCTGGATGGACAAAAACAATGTACAAACGAGGATCGCGGAAAATTTAAATACATTGTTTTTGCAGATGTAGAAACGCGTGTTTGCCAGGAACAGCTGAAATACCTAAGCCGCATCAACGAGTTGTTTAACAAATACCTCGAAATTTATGTGGTACTCCGGAACACCGGCAAGGAAAGTATCAACACCTTTTTTGAGCAACAAAAAGTGCCGGCGGTAAAATTGCTGGACACCAACAATGCAGTTATCAAACAGTATAAAATCCGCTCGTTTCCGCAATGCTTTTTACTAAATGAAAAGCACGAGGTAGTTTTTGAATACGCCAAAACACCGCTCGATGGTTTTGAACAACAGTTTGGAGAATGGCTGCGTAACGAGCTTTTTATGCGCCAACGCAATCAGCACAAATAAGCAGGCAAATGGTAGTCGGATTCAGAATTAGTCCCTAAATTCCAATACTACCACCATCGCCTCCTTTGCAAATTAACTCCATAAATTCTACCGGACACCTTACACTAAGTAATGGCTTTTTGATAGGCACTTTTGTCACCGCGGTCAATTTCTTTTAGCTTGATTTTTATGACCATCGGCATAGTTTCTTTGGCCATCTTTTTCGGAATTTCGAGCTTGTAATAGTAATTACCGTACTTGTCTCTTCCGCCGTCGCGAACGACTACTTTTTGGCCGTTTGCAATAAATTCAGCCGTTTCAATCACAAAAATCCGGTCTTTTGCTTTTGCCCTTGGCACTTTCACTTGCAGCAAATTATTCATTGGCTTATTAAAAACCGACAGGTAAACAGCATCTCCTTTTTGGGTAGAATAGCCCCAGTCCTGTTTGGCCAAAATCGAATGTTCAACACCATAAACCGCCTCGCCATTCACCTTCATCCAGTCGCCGATTTTTTTGGCGATCTCTGTTTCTTCTTTCCGGATATTTCCCTGACCATCGGGGCCAAAATTGAGCACAAAATTGCCGTCGAGCGAATTGGCCTGCATCGTCATCTGAATTAACTCGTAGGGCGTTTTTATGTACGAAAGCGACCAGTCGCGGTGGTAGCCCCATTGGTTTTCGGGAACCGTCATTACACAATCCCAGTCGAAGCCTTTTGTTTCTTCGAGTGTTGTGGGCAGGTTGCGTTCGTAGCGCTGGTCGTAATCGTCGATCAGGTCGCCATTGGCATCCACGTGCCGGTTGCCAAGTTCATCTGACCGGAAACGGCTGCCAATAATCAGTCCCGGATGTTTTTCCCTGAGTTCTGTTCCCACAGAATCCACCCAGGCCGCATTTCTTACCCAGGCCACATCCCACGAGCCATCGAACCACAAACCTTTTATGTCGGGGTAGTTTTCTAACAATTCGAAAAGCTGGTTTTTGGTGAAAGTTTTAAAATCTTCGTAGCGCGCTTCCTGCTCCTTTGTTTTAAACGGATTAAAACCGGCGCCCGACTGAAAATCCTTTTTTATTTGCGGAGAATTGATGTTTCCGCCCGAAATATACCCCGGATGACTCCAGTCGATAATCGAAAAATACAGGTAAACATCAATGCCTTCAGCGGTATAAGCATCAACCAGTTCTTTTACAATATCTTTCTGATAGGGCGTATTTTCAATACTGTAGTCGGTGTATTTGCTGGGCCACATGCAAAAACCATCGTGGTGTTTGGTGGTAAAAATCATGTATTTGGCCCCCATGTGTTTGGCCTGTTTTGCCCATGCTTTTGCGTCAAACTTAAGCGGATTGAACTGTTTGTAAAGGTTGTCGTATTCTTCGTGGCTGATTAAACCCGAAGTACGAAACCATTCGGCGGCATAGGTCGTTTTCTTTCCGTTCCACTCGCCACCGGGAATGGCATAAACGCCCCAGTGAATAAACTGCCCCAGGCCGTAATCGCGCCAGCGTTGCATGGCGGCGTCGGTGCGTTTACCGATGCGATGTGCGCCGTGTTTTAAAGGAATACGTTCAGTTTCCTGCGCAAATCCGTGCAATAAAAAAATACTAAGTAAAGCTGTTAAAATGATCGTTTTCTTCATCTGTACTATTTTGTGTTATAAGCAATCCGAATTAACAGAATTATTTTCTGTTTTAAAAGCGGTAACCGATTCGCAGGTGCAAATTAACGGCCACATCGCCTTCATTTTCGAGATAGCCCGACTGTTTTGCAAAAATATAGCGAAAACCAATTCCGAAGCCGCTTTCGTAATTAAAATGCCTCCCGATATTTCGCCGGATTCCCCAGGTCGGAACAATAGAAATATCACTTATTACCTGGATATCTTCGTAATTTGAAATAACAAACCAATCGGGATGGAAACTGGTTTTCAGTGCCAGAAAGTTTCCGCTGCTTCCGTCAACTCTTTTTGATTTTGTTTCCCGTTTCTTCAAATTATAATACCAGCGTGGAGTGGCAGAAAGTACCGGTGTCATTAAAAATCCGGTTTTTTCATAATAACTCCCGCCCCAAATTCCGCTGTCGAAACCAAATTCGCTCCGAAAAACTATTGAATTTGAGAATTTTATTTCATTATGTCCCCAAATTCCGAGAAATCCGGTTTGTATTCCGGAACACGACGGTTCAACACCGGCATTTTGAGAAAGCGCTAAAAAGCTTAATCCGCAAAGCATTACAACCAGGAAGATTTTTTTCATTGATTAAAAGGTATTGTAATAAAGTTTTTTTTCGGATGTTGGCTATTCCGCCAGTTTATAGATTTCGGAAGCTGCCAGTAAAAATGCACCCGTGCCATACACAGCTGTCATGTCCTTTGTTACTGATTTCGGATCGGCGCCAATTGGCTGCACCCAGCCCAGTTTGCCGTCGTCGCCTACCATTCCGCTTAATGTTTCCCACGATTTTAAAACCTGCGGCAGATAAGTTTCTTTATCCAGAATACCCTGATTAACTGCATAAGCCAAAGCAAAAGTAATCAGCGCCGTGGCACTTGCTTCGGGAGCCGGGTAACTTTCGGGATCGAGCAAACTGGCATGCCAGGCATCGTTGGCGTCGGCCAGCGCTGCCAAACAAATCAGGTGCTCGCGTAATAAATCCTCGTAAAAGCTGCGGTATGCCGATGTTTCGGGCAGGTTTTTCAGGATATTGACCATGCCGGCAGCTACCCAGCCGTTGCCCCGCCCCCAGAATATTTTTTTGCCGTTTTGCTCGCGCTTATCAAAATAGCTTTTATCGCGAAAAAACAAGCTGTCGGCTTGGCTGTACAAGGCTTTATAAGTGCGTTTAAATTCGGTGTCCATAAATTCCAGGTATTTTGGGTTGCCTGTTTGTCGCGCCATTTGGGCATAAAGCGGTGGCGCCATAAACAGGGCATCGCACCACGACCACCACTGTTTTCCTTTTGGACCGGTTGCCGGAAATTGCTGAATTACCGCATCCAGCCGCTGCTGCGTTTTCAGGGCAAGTGTATCATTCCGGTAAATAAGAGTCATTTTCAGAAAGAGCTGGCCAATGCAAAATTCATCGGCATGAAAAATGCCCAAAGCCGGTACTTCCGAAAAATTTTGCGGTGGCTGCCAGTTGCATTTTGTACCTACGGCATACAGCCAATCGTAGTAATACTGGCGGTTATCGGCAATGGCGGCGTACTCGGCAAGCCCCAGGTAAAATACCGAATTTGTCCAGGCATCCAGTCCATAGTCGTGCAAATAGCCGGCACTCCCATTTTTGGCATATTCAAAATTATCGATTTGCCAGACAGCCACTTTGTCCATTAGCTGAACAAGCCCGGCTTTGTCTGGTTTTGCAGTACCTCCGGGTGAAAAGCAGCCCGATAGAATAAAAAAACTAGTAAGAATAATTATGTTGTTAATGCGCTTCATTTTTATAAAATTTCATTTTCAGATCAGCACTATTCCGTTTTGCAACCGGCTGACAGTTGGCTTTTCCGGCACGGTCGCCTCTTCGGATGTGCTTAAAATTCTGGCAGTAAAACTGCTTTTTATTGGCAGAAAGCAATTACTGAAATTTTGTTTTCTTTTATCTGATTCGTTCAGAATGCGTTTACAAGCCCTGTTTTCAGGCCTTCGGCAACTTGTAATGCAAAATGACGTTATTTGGACGATGGGAACTATTTTTTACCGCTCCGGCCTTTGTGAGTTCTGTGCTGAGACGCGCTATAATTATTCGAATTTTTTATTGGACGAAACGCAACGAAATATTGGATTAAACTTCTGATTTTATAGTATTTGAAAACAAAAATAGATTCCCAAAAATATAGAAGTCAGGAGGCAATTCAAAAGCTGATCTTCTCAAATTGATACGTTTCGAATGATTTTGAACCGTGGCTTTAGCCCGGTGTAAATAATTGATTTGAAAAGGTTGTGGCTTTAGCCATTAAGCTGACAAAAATTAACGGCTAAAGCCAAATATTTTGCTTGATTAATATCACCGGGTTAAAACCCGGTGTAAAAAATATTGATCGTGTTTGGACGATGGGAATTATTTTTTACCGCTGTAGCCTTTGTGTTTCGAAGCAAATGCAGTTGGTGTTTCGCCAAACTCCTTTTTAAAGGCATTGGTAAAATAAGGCTGGCTTTCAATTCCAACTTTTTCCATTACCTCACGCATACTCAAATCTTCTTCGATGATGATACGGGCCGCCTTTCGCAACCTGATGTTCAGAATAAATTCAACGATCGATTTATCGGTCATACTTTTTATTTTCCGATAGAGTTTACTCCGGCTCATCGACAGTTCGGAGGCGATGAAATTAACATCCAGTCCCGACTCATCAATATGACTTTCAACGATTTGAATAAAATCCTTTAGAAATTTATTATCGCGCTCGTTCGAACTCAGTTCGGCACTGTCGGCAAAGAAATTTTTTGCAAAATACTCTTTCAGCAAACTGCGCTGCCTGAATATATTCTGAACACTTATTTTCAACAGGTTCAGATCCACCGGTTTTTCAAAGTACAGGTCGGCGCCCGATTCCACCCCTTCAAGCTTGCTTTCGAGGCCGGTTTTTGCGGTAAGCAGAACCACCGGAATATGCGAAGTTTCGATGTTGTCCTTCATTTCGCGGCTAAGTGCAATGCCATCTTTCCGGGGCATCATAATATCGCTTATTACCAGGTCGATAATTTTTGCTGAGAGAATGGCCAGCGCCTCTACCCCGTCGGCGGCTTCGAGCACCTGAAACTCTTCGCTTAAATATCCGGCGATAAGCTCGCGCAGGTCGTTGTTGTCTTCCACCAGCAAAATACGTTGTTTTTCGTCGGGCAGCAGGTTTTCTATGTCTTCCTCAAGCGGATCATCCTGCGCATCGATAGCATCAGCAGGCAGTTCCGCTTTCCCGGCCACGGGTGGTGCCCCAAAACATTCAGGGGGGAAAATAGCTTTCGAAGTTGGCAGCGCCACCACTACGTCGGTTCCCATGCCCGGCTCGCTAAAAACGGTAATTTGCCCCTTGTGCAGCAAAACCAGGCTTTTCACAAGCGCCAAACCAATTCCGGTGCCCAGTTGCGGACCGGAATTTCCGGAATCGTTGGTATAAAAACGTTCGAAAACGCGGGGCAGCGCTTCATCCGAAATGCCGGTACCATTATCCGAAATTACAAGCTGAACGGCGTCTGTAAGCGGATTCCGGGTATTGATCACACAAGAATTCGAATACTGCGAAACAAACATTTCGCCGGCAGTATAAATTTTCACCGAAATCCGGCCTTTGTTTTGGGTCGATTTAAAGGCATTGTTCAGCAGATTCATCATCACCTTTTCAACGATCTTTTTATCGATCCACACCTCATCCGAAAGTTGCGGATCAGGAAAAATTTCATAGACAATGTTCCGCTGCCGCGCATAATCGGCAAAACCCGATGCCACTTCTTCTACCAGCAGGTTCAGGTTGGCGGGCTGTAATTCCAGTTTCATTTTGCCGTTTTCCACGGTTCTGAAATCCATCAGTTCGTTCACCAGGTTGAGCAGACGTTGTGCATTGCCATTCAAAATGCGATAATAATATTCCTTTAACCCTTCGCGGCGTAACTTTTGCAAAGCGGCGATAATCAGCGAAAGCGGGGTTTTAAAATCGTGCGAGATGTTGGTAAAAAACTGCAGCTGCGACTCGTAAATGGCCTTGTTCTTTTGTTTCTCCACATTTTCGAGGTACAGCTGAAGCTGAAGTTTTTTTCGTTCGGAATAATACCTCAGTATCAGCCCGGCAAGCAAAGCCGCCAAAACGGTATAGAGTAAATAAGCCGGCCAACTCAGCCAGGGCGCGGGTTTCCGAATTACCTTAATCCGTTTTGGAACTTCGTTCCAGATGCCGTCGTTGTTGGCAGCCAGCACTTCAAAATAATAAACACCGGGCGGCACCTTCGAATACATGGCCGTGCGGTTTGAAGCGTCGATCTCGATCCAACGGTCATCGTAGGCTTTCAGGCGGTATTTAAACCTGGTTTTTTGCGGAATAAGGTAATTATCCGACGAAAAACGAAATCCAAAATTTGTTTGGTTGTACTTCAGGGTAACTTCCGCAACGTTTTCCTGATTATCGCTCATTAAATCGAAAGCGGCAGTGGTTTGCCCGATCAGAAATTCGGATATGATAACACGGGGCGCCTTCGTATTAAAGGTAAGCGATTTTGGATCGACAATCGTAAAACCCTTTGTTCCACCAAAATACAGATTCCCATCGGTATTTTTCATGACTGCCAGCGGATAATATACATCGCCCTGCGTACCATCGTGCTTGTCGTATCTGAAATAAGTTTTATCGCCGATGTTGTACCTGATCAGGCCGTTATCGGTGCCCAGCCACAAACTCCCTTCGCTGTCGTAACAAATATTAAAAACCGAGAAAATACCGTATTTCTCCATGTCGTTGAAACGTGTAAAAGTGCCCGAATACGGATTGTATTTTACAATACCGTTACTTAAAGTACCGAGCCACAAGTTCCCCGAGTCGTCGAGACAAAAGGTACGAAAATTCATAAAAGTAGAATCGGGCGGTACAATTTCGGCTACTTCCTTTGTTTTAACGTTCATCCGAAAAATGCGGTTGCTGCTGATCATCCACAGCAGATTTTCGCCTTCGCGGATGGCATCGAAAATGTAATGCTCGGTATCTTCGCCGCCAAGTTCGAAATGGCTGAAGCTTTCATCGCTAAACGACAAATAGGATATTTCCTGCCTGCGGCGCTGATAAATAATCCACAGTCCAGAGTCGCTTTCCAGCACAAGTTTGCGAATGTCGTCTGAAATTAGTTCGTCGGGGTTTTCAGCCAGAAAATGTTTGAATTCTGCCTTGCCGGGCGTGTATTTATTGAGGCCGCCCGAATAGGTACCGATCCACAAATTCTGGTTTTTATCGAGCACCATCGATTTTACATTGTTGTGCGACAAGCTGTTTGCCTGCTCCGTATGCGACAGGTAGGCGAATTCGCCACTCGCTTTGTCCATGCGGTTAATTCCGGCTCCCTCGGTGGCAATCCACAAAAACTGTTCGCCTGAAGCAAAACCACTTACCGGAATATAGTTCAGTTTTCCGGGCTGCGGAATGTATGATTTTATGGGATTTTTTTCGTCGAGGTGAACGTAGCTAACCGCACCGGCGTAAGTTCCGATCCAGATGTTTTGCTGCGCATCTTCGCTGATGGTCCAGATTGAATTGTTGGGAATGCTGAACTTATCGGTTCGCGAATGTTTAAAATGCTGGTATTGTTCAGTTTCGGCATTCATTACAAATAAGCCATTCATGGTGCCCAGCCACAACATGTCGTTTTTGTCAATATGAAACGACCGCACATTATCTTCACTTAAAACAGCAGCAAAATCGATGTGCTTATCGAGTGTAAACGAAGCCAGATCGATGCAATACAAACCGTAATCCCTCACCAATACCCACAATTTTCCCTTATGTGCTTTTGCATCCAGTACCAGACCATCTGGCTCGGGCAGGGTTGTGCACAGGGTAAAATCATTTTTGGTGTAGTTGTAACGGTAAATGCGGCCAAAGTTGCTAAAGAGGTACAAATCCTTGTTGTACGTGCAAAAAACGGGGCTGATATACGAAAGGTTTTTCCCATGAAACGTCGCCGTTTTAAAGGTATTTGCTTTGCGATCATACAAATGCCACCTTTTGTTCTTTCTTATCCAGATGTTATTCCGGCTATCAATTTTTACACGTTCAACCCGCCCCTTTTCCAGGAGCATGAAATCATCCAGTTTTCGGTTATAAAGGTGAAGGCCATTATTTGTGGCTACATAAAGCTGCCCGTCGTGATCAACATCGGTATTCAGAAATTCCCATTCTTTGGTTTGATCGGTAGTTGCAAATTTGCTGAAGTAACGTTTATAAGCATAGCCATCGAAACGGTACAGTTCGTTCTCCATCAAAATCCAGATAAAACCATCCTTGTCTTGCTGAATGGATTTTACGCCGTCGTAATAAAAACCACCTTCGGGCGATACGGTACGAAAGCGATAGTCGATGCCGGCCCTGACTTGCAGAACCTGCACGAAAAACAAAAAAATAAAAATCAGGAATTTATACTTCATCTGAAAACCGGAATGACTATTTCAAACTAATTCAACTTCCACAAAGTTGTTGATACAAGGAATTTCGATTACTGTTTCGTCCCAAAAACGGCTGGCAAAAATAGGGGTCTTTTATTTTTTTGCGCCTGCCAAAACTCATAAACAGGTGAAAATGAATGTCCAAAATGCAAAAAGATTGCCCGGAAAACCCGGACAATCTTTTAAAACAAATAATTAATCGTTATTCAACTATGTATTTCCCCAAACCAAATTCGGCTATCTGCATGGTACTTCCGCTTCCGGTATTCCACGAGGTAAGTTCCACTTTCACATAGCGGAAATTGTAACCCTCGGGACTTGCAGTCAGCGGATCGGGCAGTTCGAGTAATGGAATATGATAGACATTCTCGTCTTTCTTATGCGGTGCTGTTGCCCCGGTATTTGGTATCTCAACATTTTCTTTGATTACGGTCCATGTTGTTCCGTCGTTACTCCCCGAAATGGTGAAAGTGTAAGGACGCAGGAATGAATAAATGTTGGTGCTGCGGTGCTGCCAAATCACATAATCGAAGTTTTGCGACGATTGCAAATCCACTGTAAAATAGCATTCGGTATAAGTTGTACCGTCGTACGAACCGTAAGTTTTCCCGGGTTTTACCATCGCCAGGTAAGTTGCCTGATCCAGGTCGAGAAGATCTTCGGGTTTACCGGTGCTGCCATCGGTAACGTAATTGTTTCCGTCGGAATATGAAACAGAAGTGCTCACGGTCCAGGCCGTACGTTCCAGATCAATTTCGCGTTTTACCAGGTTGAGAACGGTTACATTGCAATCGCGCGAAATGTTGCTGCCATCGGTGGTTGAAACCGTTACAACAGCCTGTCCAACACTCACCGGAGAAACAGCTCCGTCTTCATTTACCGTAACCACGTTCTCATCCGACGACTGGTAAGCAAGCGACGGATCCCAGGTATCTTCGGGTAAAACCGTAATGTATTGTGCCAGTTCAAAGGGTGCTGCACCAATTTTCAGCTCAATATTACTGGCTTCGGCGGCAATTACAATTCCGGTTGCTTTTACCATGTGGTCGGTAATGTTTACACGGTACGAAGTATGAATATCCGATCCGTCAACAGAACTAACCGTAATGGTATCGAAACCGATGGCTTTTGGTGTCAGCAAACCTTCGGGGCTAATGCTCAGCATCTCCGGATTGTTATTTGAATAAACAACTCCTTTGTTGTCGGCATTTTGGGGCATAATAAAAGGGTTGAGTTGCAGAGTGGCGTTGTCTTTTAGCGAAATCTGCATGTTGTTGTCAACGTATTCGGCTTCTAGCAAAGTAACGGCGGCCACCTTTATATCATCCTCTTCGGTGCACGACGAGAAAAACAGTGCAAAAGCCAAAAGCAGAATGCTTAATTTTTGATAATGTATTGTCTTCATTCGATTTATATTTTTTATTTATCAGGCAGGCTCTGAAACACATCCCAACTTCCCGGGACGCATTTCAGGCCCTTCTTTAATCCTAAATTATTTTGAACATTTAGCGCTCAATATCTTCCCATCCGGGCGATTGTGTAAGGTTTTTGTTCAGGGTAAGCTGATCGAAAGGAATCGGCCAGTAGTAGCGTTTGTCGCTCCAGGGCAAGGTACCATTGCTTAATCGCGGATCGCGTGGATAAGCAATCAGGAATCCGTCAGCATCTACCCAAACTTCTTTACCAATGCTGGCTTTTTTGGCGCTCCAGGTAGCCGGATCGGTTACCGCTTCGTGTGTTCCGTCGTACATGGCTTGTTTTTCTTCCGTAAATTTCATTCCCCTGAGCGGAACAGTGAATAATTTACCGGCTTTCCAGCGCATCAGGTCTTCATAACGCAAACCTTCGAGCACCAGTTCCACACGACGTTCTCTTCTGATTTCGCGGATAAGCGGCGAAACAGGGTAATCAAGTTTTTCGGCATAAATTTTATCCAGGCGCGGATCGTCGGGCAAATTCGAAATACTGAATTTTGAATTCGGGTAAGTAACAAAATCAAAACCGGCACGCTCGCGCAGTTTATTGATGGTGCGGTCGGCATCTTCCTGGGTAAATGTTCCAAGTTCGGCTTTTGCTTCGGCCAGCATCAGCAGCACTTCGCCATAACGGAAGAGCACGGCAGTTTGCGTTCCGTTTGTAACGGCATTGTATTCTTCGAAATCGCAAACCCAGTGCTTGCAAAACATGTATCCGGTTACCGTAGAGCCGTTTGCACGGGCATAATTGTAGGCAATTGACGGGTACCTGATACCGTATTTCTCCACATTCATATCGCCGGCACCGGCAGGAGAAATGGTTTGAAATTCGCCGGGACGGGCAATGGTTTGCCGCAAACGCGGATCGCGGTTTTCGAGTTCGGTCCACAGGCCGTCGTAACCCAGAAAGTTCGGGTTCTTTTCGTAGCTTCCTTCGCTTCCGCCGGTGTAAATCGGGCGTCCGTCGATACACAGGTATTCGTCAACCAAGCCTCTTGTGGCGCCTTTACTGTAGCGGCCGCCGGCACCACCGTTGTTCTGATCGAAATAACGCTGCGTGGCATGGCCAATTTTGTCGCCATCGTAAACGCGTGCAAGAATGGCTTCGGTATTGCCATCGCTCGCCGGGTTTTTCTGAAAGCTGAATATTTTCCAGTACGGATCGGTGCCTTCGCTGTACAGGCTGTAACGGCCACCGGCAATAATTTCTTCGCAGGCGGTAACACACTCCTTCAGAAATTTATCGGCACTTGATTCGAGTCCGATTTCGCTGTGGTATTTACGAAATGTACCTTCAAACAAACAAATACGGGCTTTCAGAAAATTCGCCATGTCGCGGTTGATACGGCCGTCGGGGTTGCCACCCTCTTTCATATTTTCGACGGCAAAATTAATGCTCCAAAGTACCGAGTCCATTAATTCAGCTCGCGGCGTACGTGGCGCATAGAGTTCTTCCGAATCAACATTCAAATCGCTTACAAACCATGGAACTTCGCCAAACGCTACCACTTTTTTGTAGTAGTCCCAGGCTTTAAAAAAATAAGCTTCTGCCGCCCACTTGTTAAGTTCCGACGGATCGTTTACCGAACCTTCGGCCATTTTATAATTCCGCAAAAAATAATTCACCCTGCGCAGGCTCGACCAGCTCCAGCCTTCGCGTGTACCGCTTTGTGGCACAATATAGGTTTCGTTTAAGCGGCTACTTGCATTTCCGGTTTTCACCATGTTATCCGAAAACAAATCGGAATAAATAATGGGGCTTCCCTGTACATCGTAAAACGGGGCAACATGACTGTAGGCCCAGCCATTTTGATGTCCGACAATGTAATCGTTATAAACCTGGTTCAGAAACAAAGGCAAATCACCTTCATTTTTCAGGAAAGCACCTTCGGCCAGTTCCTGAATTGGATCTTGTTGCAGAAAATCGTCGTTGCACGCGCTGAACAGAATGCCCCCGGCCAGACAAAGTGCAACTATATAATATTTTAGCTTCTTCATATTTTGTTGTTATTAATAATTAGAAAATTGAATCCCTTTGAATGTGCTATTCAATTTTAATGCTGTTAAAAGCCTACCTGCACACCAAAGGATACGGTTCTTTTGGCGGGGTAAGCATCCGAAATCTGATCAGGATCGAATACGCCCGGGATGTCGGTCACTTCAAACAGGTTGTAAGCAGCAACATGGAAACGCAAGCGGTCGATTCCTGCTTTTTGGGTTAATTCATGTGGCAGGGTGTAGCCCAGCATCACTTGTTTTAGCCGCAGATAAGCGCCGTTCAGCAGGTAGCCCGTTTGAGTGCTAACACCTGAGGTGTACATCGGAAATTTGGCATCGGTACGTTCCGGTGTCCACGAGCGATCGTACATCCATTGCGAACCGGCACCGCCTCCCCAGTAGGCCGAGCTGCCGGTCCAGATGTCGCGTTTTGCAATGCCCTGAAAGAAAATGCTGAAATCGATTCCTTTGTAGCCCACATTACCGGTAGCGCTGTAGCGGTAGCGGGGAGTACTGTTTCCGATAATTCTGCGGTCGCCTGAATCGTCAACGGTATTGTTGCCGCTGCTGATTTTTCCGTCGCCGTTAATATCGCGGTACCACATGTAGCCCGGATAAAGGTTTCCGGAATGATACGGGCCATTAAAAGTGTAACCCGTTCCCGATTCGTTCTTCACCAGGTCTTCTTCCTGTAAAATCCCGCCGGTTTCGTAGCCCCAGATTGCACCGGTGTAAGCACCGTCGTATAAATAACTTATGTTTTTGCTTGGGTTGGCAGCGTAGTGTAGCACTTTGGTCCGCGAATCGTAAACGGATAGTTCAACACCATAACGCAGGCCGTTTTTCAACTGTTCGTTCCATTTAAGCACCAGCTCCCAGCCATATGCTTTAATCGAACCCGAGTTTTCAAGCGGTGCGCCGGCTCCGAGTACCGAAGGATAAGCCACATCGCCGTTGGTAAGAATATCGGTTGTTTTACGCTCGAAAATATCCAGGTTCATATTCAGTTTATTACTAAAGAAACCGGCATCGAGCCCGAAGTTGGTAGTAGCTGCTTTTTCCCAGGTTAAGGTTGGCGCAACCAGTCCGGGCACGTTAACCGTTGAAACATAAACGCCATCGATGAGCATGCCTGCACTTCCCGAACTCATAACCGCCTGGTAAGGATAGTAACTTCCGGGCTGACTACCGAGTTTACCCCACGAAGCCCTTAATTTCAGGTTTGAAAGCCAGTTTTGTGTATTGGCCATAAAAGCTTCTTCGGTAATTCGCCATCCGAGCGAGAAAGAAGGAAAGAAAAAGTAACGTTCGTTGGGTGTAAAACGCGAACTTCCATCGTAGCGGCCGTTCATTTCCACCAGGTAGCGCTCTTTGTAGTTGTAACCTACCCGGCCAAATACTGCGCGCCCGGTACGTTTCTGAGCGCCGGTTTCGAGGGTATGAAGCGTGATGTCTTCCGCCGCACCCGGTTTTTGAATGTCGGGCGAAAAAAGTCCACGCAAATTACCGGTGAGCGAACCGTAAGTAACACTTTCCTGGCTAAAACCTACAATGGCAGAAACATTGTGTGCGGCGCCAAAGGTTTTGTTAAAATCGGCGTAGGTATTTATCAGGTAAGCATCAACCGAACTTCTTGATAAACGCGCCCTGTTGTCCTGTGCTTCCGATTGTTCAGAAACAGGATTGCTCCAGCTAACGGTAATGTATTCGTGTTGCGGACTGTGGCGGTTATACACCGTGGTTTGCGGCAAATACGATAAATCGGCTTTCAGTTTCAACGTTTTTGGAATCACAATAATTTCGGGCGAAATGGCCAGCGATGTTGACGTTGAAATCGTGCTGCTGCGTGCACCGTACGACAGCCACGCCAGAATATTATCGGTATAAGCACCGGGAACCGGATCGTTTGGCCCGGTTTGAATCGGCATATTTATGTTTTTACCGGTTTCGTTGCGCATGGCCGACCACAGGTTGCCTTTGCCGCCAACCAGGTAAGGCGCATCGTAAGTGGTTTTATTGTAGTTGAATTTGGCCTCAATATTAAACCACTTCTTGATTTTACCGTTAATGCGTGCGCTGGCGTTGTAACGTTTATACTCGTCGGTATTGATGTTGTACATTCCTTCCTGGTCCTGATAACCAAGCGATACGTAGTACGAAATCCTGTCGGTACCGTCGGTAAAACTCAGGTTGTGTTTTTGTGTGGGTGTCCAGTTTCTTACCACTGTTTTGTAGGGATTCATGTTTCCCACCCAAATAATCGAGTTCCCGTCCATGTAATAAGCATTTTCAGGAATTGGATTGTCGATGTACTTTTGCATGGCCTCCAGCTTTTTCTGGGTGGCATCGCCCACCGAACCGCCGGTCCACACGGTTTTGTCCATCCCGGCTTTTTGAATGGTATATGAATCAAGAATATCGGGCAGTGCCGACGGTGTATCCCAGGAAATATCGTAGCTGTAGCTGATTTTTCCATCCTGGTTAAATTTCCCCGTTTTGGTTGTAATCAGAATTACACCAAAGGTTGCTTTTGTTCCGTAAATGGCAGCTGCCGAAGCATCTTTAATCACACTCATGCTCTCAATGTCGTTGGGATTCATCTGGTTCAGCAGCGAGGCTGTCATTTCAATTCCATCCACAAGAATGAGCGGCGAGCCTGCTGTAACCACATACTTTCCGTTACTGTAGGTCATCGACGTTCCACCCCTGATATTGAACGAAGGAGTAGTGTTTGGCGAACCGTTGCTGATGCTAACATTCAGGTTTGGGACAACGCCCTGCAGTGCCTGCCCGATATTGGCCACCGGCTTGTTCTCGAAAGTTTCGGCGGTAACGCTGCTTACGGCACCGGTTACGTTTACTTTCTTTTGGGTACCAAAACCAACCACCACAATTTCATCGATATTCTGCATATCTTCTAAAAGTGTAACCGTGATTGAGGTTTTGCCATCAAGTGCAATTGACTGTTTTTCGTAGCCAATCAACGAAATTTCGAGAATGGCATCGGGGCTTATCTCATCGATCGTGAATTTTCCGTCGATGTTGGTAACCGTACCCTGCGTGGTACCTTTAATAATTACGTTTGCCCCCACTACCGGTTCATTGTTTTTATCCTTTACCAAACCACTTACCTGCTGGGCTTGCGCAAAGAGTGTAAACGAAACCAATAGAAAAAACAGAATGGAAGAAGTCAGTTTTGGAGTAAGAAACTTCTCCAAAAAGATCTTGTTAGGTTGTTTCATATCAGAACTATTTTAATAAATAAATGTGTTTAACTGCTGCAATATTAGGTTTGAAGGCACAATTCGAATTACTCAAATGATGCTATGTTTTACTCAACTTAAGCGGAATCGTGAAATCCGAATTTCTTAACAGCTCTGCGACAGAATACTACAAGCGGAGAAGATTATTGGGTTGAATTGCCTGCCTGTTTAAGCGAAGGAATCAGCACCCGACATTTGCCGGAACAAGATGTTCGGATTTTTCGTGGTATCATTCAAAAGCAATTCTATTTTCGTTTAATAAGTATGTTGAAGGAATGGCCCGAAAACAAAAGAAAGTGTCAGGAAATTTGTTTTTTGAGAATTACAATCGCTATTGCCCACTAAACTTGCCCCAGATTTCTCACCCAAATCCTTGGGAAGGTAATACAATGAAGCGAAACCTGTCGGCCTGCGAGGCGGAGAATCCTCTTCAGAAAAAAGCGGCAAGCCATCCTGAAGAAAGGTCTATCGCCGTTTCTTCATTCAGGCTTGCCGCCGCTTACTTAAAAAACACCTAGTATTAACTTACTTTACAATTAACTTCTGCTGCATTATACCTTTGTCCGACTTCAGTTTTAAAACATAAACACCTGCTGTGGAAATATAAAACGATCCACGATTGGCTGTTACCGGTACTTCCTGAATTTTATGTCCGGAAATGTCATACACCAAAATGGACTGATTTTCTTGTTGTGTGCTATTCTCTAATTCCACATAAACGGGCTGATTGGTTTTTGCCGGATTTGGGAAAACCCTGAGTTGCGCTCCTGATTTTTTTTCATAAACTGCGGTTATTTCGGCAGCAGTGCGAACACAGCGAACCGAAGCATAGTGGCGCGAATTGCGGTTTTTACGCACCATCGACAAGGAGGAGGCGGTAAAAATCTGGTGGTACCAAACTGAAGAGGGATCAAAAAAGCTGGCCTTATTCCCTTTTTCATCGCCCTGATCGTAAGCCGATGTATTGATATTGTAAACACCTGCCGGCAAAATATTAAAACCAACCTGTTTCCTCAACTCGTTGGTGCCTTTTGAGCCCAATGCGCCTTTTTGCCACAGTCCATCGCTGTCGATATCCTGATCGCCGCCACAAACAAGGCACGAAGCTACCTCATCTTCCGCCAACCCATATTCCGCTTTAATTGCCGCATACAAGTCAGACCAGTCTTGTTGGTTGGCAGCCCGCCAACCGTCGGGGCACCAATCACTTGCCATTTCGCGCGAAGCATAAGTAACATACATTCTTCCGAAGACTTCGCCGGTGGGATCTTTCTCGGTTTCGGGATAAATACTCAGCACATTTTTCGGCATGTTTGGATCGGATGGATTGTTGAGCCGCTCGTCAACATAATTCAGGTTTTCGGTAAACCAGTCGAGTTTGCCGTATTTTTTATAGAAATATGTTTTCCCGTCGCGCGCATCGGTAATGGTTCCGGTAGCGTTCGAATAGTCACAATATTTCTTTTTGGCGGCTGCCCAGTCAATGTCAGCAATTTGTGTTACCACATCCGGGGTGGCTTCGCCAATCAACGGTAGCGGGCACCACTCGGGCAAAGCCTGACCCGTAATTTGTGTCAGTTCGATGGCCGAATGCGGAAGTTCCACCATTTTCCCGGCTTCCATTGCTTTGCTTATTTTCTGGTTTAAAGTCTGGATATCGTAATCCGTAGTCAGGCGGATTCCCCACTGATTAAAAAACCCGCGCAAATCGTAACCCGTAATTTTTGAGGCTTTCCAGATCAGGTAAGCCCGTCTTTCGTTTTCGGTGCCACCGTTGGTGCCTTCTTCGCGGGTTACCCGGTGAAGTTGTTTGTAAAATTCGTCGCCAAAAGCCAGAAACAGCTGCTCCCAGGGCATAAAACGCAATTCATTCACATCAAAACCGGTAATTGCTTTTAGCTGCTGGTCATCCATGTCGTAAATGCGTTGTTCCACCGGCAGTTTCAAATACGTATTGTGAACTTGCTGCCAACGCTGACTACTGGTGCGGTTATAATCGAGATTACCCTTTTGGTGCTGAATACGGCGTTCTACCACATACGAATAAATATTTACGGTTGACTCGGTAGCCTTATTTATTTTGTAAGCATTTTGCTGATGCTGGTGCCCCACCTCGTGGCCAATCATCCACGAGCGATCGTAAATGCCAGTATAAGTTAAGTAGCGCCAAACATGCCCCGCCGGATAACCGGTGTAACCCGCCGAACTGGCATGCGGATATGGACTTGCATTCTCGGTAAAAAGGTGGCGTACCTCGCCCGCATGCAAACGGTGGTGTATGGGATTGCTGTCGGCATTATCCAGACCGCTGATTTCATCTTCGGTTTCCAACAGCATGTGCAATGTCTCCATCCATTTTTGCTTGTCTTCTTTTACCGACAAGGAAATGGCATTTGCCCGGGTTGCGAGCACCACGGCATAATCGGAATAAAACAGCACATCGGGCGTGGTATATTGTTCCAGCATGCTTTCAAATTCGGCTTCGCCGGTAACTCCAAAAACATATTTTGGTGCCCTAACGTGCTCGCTTTCCGCCGCAAACTCAACTTTCACTTTGCCCTGCGGCTCAAAATCAGCTTTGTGGGTGATGTAACTCAAATAAACCAGACCGCCGCTGTGTTGGGTGCCATCAATTATATTTTTCCCGGTTTTTAGTTGAAAGTCTTTGGGCGAATTATCAATCATGCCAAGTGTACCAACCGTTAACACCGGCTTTCCGTCTTCTGAAGCGACCAGTTCTTCCACATTAACAACGAGTTTTTTACCCGGATACACATAAAATCCGGTAGGTTGGCGGTCGTACTTTTTTTGTGCATGTGCCAGCCGGATGCGTTCTTTTTCGGCACTGTTAATTTGCTTGAGTTCGATGGATGTGGGATAAGGTGTTTCTATTTCAGCAAGCAACAATCCTGCAGATTTAATTTCCTGCACATTTCCGCAGGATTCAGATGGTGAGGGTCGCCGATTTTCATGTTTGCTGCTTTTGGTTAATATCGTTGGAAGAGCAGCACTGGAAGCATTCCAGCTTATTACCAGTAGTAAAAGGAAGATGAAGCCCGGTTTCATTTGCATAATTTTAGGTTTGATTTGTAATTCAACAAAACAAAGAAACGGGCCTGCCGCGAAAAACGTTTACTCATTTTGGTCAGGGTTTTACCCGGCAGAATTAAATGAGAAAAACGAGCGTTTATTTTTCTTCAAAATGCTTATTCCCCGGCTGAATCGGAAGCAAATGCCGGCTGAATACATTCAGTGTTGAATTTTGAGTTTAACCGGGCTACTGCTTTTTTTCAGCAATACGAGCGGATCAGCGCTTTCAGGTTAGCGTAGGTATTATTTAAAACTTCGTTCAGTGCGCTTGTTTTAAACCAGCGAATTTCGGTAATTCCTTCTTCGGTTTCCGGTAAGCCATCTTCGGCACCTTTATAGTCCATTTCGAACCAGTAAGTTTCCTTAAAAATCCATTCGCCCTTTGTTTTTTTGTAAGGCGACTGGTACAGGTGAAAAGTTGAAGGCAGTGTTTTTACAATTGAATGCCCTTTTATGCCACATTCTTCTTCCACCTCGCGCACGGCAGCTTCTTCTGCACGTTCTCCTTTATCGATTTTTCCTTTGGGCAAATCCCACTTTCCATTCCTGAAAATAAAGAGCATCCGGCCGTTTCGCTTTACAACTCCGCCTGCAGCATCAATATTTAAAAGTGCCGACCGGAAGAAAAGATAGGCCGCTTCGGGATTATCATGTTCTATAACAGCCTCGCTGTATTCCGATTGCCGCAGTTGATCAAGGAAGGCCAACACCGCTGCACCATCAGTAAAAGCGGGCAAAACAAGGCTTGTTTTATCTAATGTTATCATCGCAGGCGAGGAAAACCGAATCCTCTTTTCATTCAAAAAAACTTTATACTTTTGCATCGAACAAAATTGCATTTATCATGGATTCAACTCAAATTGAAGTTACAAAACGACTCTTAGAAATCAACACCATAAAGATACAACCCAACAATCCTTTTACATGGGCTTCAGGCTGGAAATCGCCAATTTATTGCGATAACCGTAAGATTTTATCTTATCCTGAGACGCGTACTTTCATTCGCGACCAGTTTGTGAATGTGATTCGCGAAAAATATCCTAACGCCGAAGTTATTGCCGGAGTTGCCACAGGAGCTATCGCAATGGGTGTGTTGGTAGCCGAACAACTGGGATTACCTTTTATTTATGTTCGCTCTTCACCAAAAGGGCACGGTTTGGAAAACCTGATTGAAGGCGACCTGAAACCTTTTCAGAAAGTAGTGGTGATTGAAGACCTGGTTTCTACCGGGATCAGTAGTTTAAAAGCTGCCGAAGCTGTAAATAATTTTGGGGGCGATGTAGTTGGAATGGTTTCCATTTTTACCTACAATTTCCCGCATGCCAAAGAAAACTTCAAAAAAGCGGGCATCGAACTTACCTCGTTAAGCCGTTACCAAATTCTTATTGACCTGGCACTTGAAGAAGGAGAGATTACCAAAGACCAGGTTGATTCGCTGATGGAATGGCGTGAAGACCCGGCCAACTGGGGGAAATAATTTAGAACTTTATCACAAACAGATAGGTCCCGCTCCGGATAATAATCAGGGCGGGATTTTTTTCAAAAAGCAGACAGATGGGTGTTAACAAATACGTAAGCGATGTAAAAACAATTGCACACAACCAGCAAATTGTATTTAATTATTTGTCGAATTTCGAGAACTTGGCAACTTATATGAATTCAGGACTGATCGAACGAATCACTGAAAAAGTCCCGCAGATCAAAATCACCGAGTTTCAGTCAGACCATGATTCCTGCAAATTCAACATCACCGGGCTTGGAGTGGCCGAGATTAAAATTGTTAATCGCGAACCGTTTAAAACCATCAAAATTGAAAGTTCGGGCGGGCTACCGCTTAGTTTTACTTTTTGGATACAACTGATCCCGGTTGACGAATACAATACAAAAATGCGCCTTACCCTCCACGCCGACATGAGTATGATGATTAAAATGATGGTGGGCAACAAACTGGAAGAAGGGCTGAATAACCTGGCTGACACACTTACCAGGCTACCTTATCAGTAGGAAGTTGGCAGTTTAGAAATGGGACAATGAATAAAAAACAACATAAACTTGACGCTTGTGGCTTGAAGCTAGTGGTTCACAGCGAATAACCTTTGTGTCTTTTAGTCTTCGTGTTCAATCGCAGTACCCCTAAAAAATATACTCCACTTCCTTAAACATGTATTCTGTTATTTTCCCGGAGCGGCCTTCCAGTTGAAGTTGTCCAAATTCGCCAACTCCGGTAATTCTGGCATCAAAAACCTGATTAGATTTCCGGAAGTTTCTCCATTGGTTAAAACCAAAGAGATGATTCAGATAAGCCGAATCAATTTGCTGAAACTGTTCAGTTTGCAGCAACTGATACCATTTTCGGAAATAATTGAGGAATGCCTTTAATACATCCTGCGTATTATACAATTTTCCGTTAAGCTGCTGTAGCGAAACAGGATTTGGCGCATTGGATTGAAACTCCAACTGGTTCAGATTTAGCCCGATTCCGATAATCGAAAAATCGAGTGTTGAACCTTTTATCGAATTCTCAATGAGGATTCCGGCAACTTTTCGGTTCCCGATATAAATATCATTGGGCCATTTTATTGAAACATTATCCACTTCAGCTTGTAAAAGCTCCAGTAATGAAAGGCTCACAATTTTTGAAACCAGAAACTGCCGCGCGGCATCTAAAAAAGTAGGATAAAGAATCACGCTGGTAAGCAGGTTCTTTTCTGCCTCACTTTCCCAGAAATTGCCAGGTTGACCCTTGCCCCGGGTCTGGAAATGTGCCAAAACGACAGTGCCATTTTCGGCCCCGTCAGAAACAAGTTGCTTGGCATAGTTGTTGGTACTGTCAACCTCGTCCAAAATGATGATATTTCGACCCGTTAAAAACATTTGAAAATCAAAAGTAAACCATTCTTTCAAAAAATGGTTAATGGACAAAAAGATTATCTTTGTAGAGTTCAAGAATAATTTATGAAGCAAAAAAAAGCAGAGACAGATAAACTTATTGAAGCAATCCTTGAAGGGATACAACGTTTAAAAGGTAAAAAAATAACAATCATCGACTTAGAAAGCATCAACCACACCGAGTGTAGTTCTTTTATAATTTGTCACGGTACATCTTCAACACATGTTGATTCCATTGCTCATTCGGTGGAAGATACTGTTAAGGAAACTTTGGGTGAAGATGTTTGGCACAGGGATGGCTACCGGAATGCCATTTGGGTGTTACTGGATTATGGCGATGTGATGGTACATGTTTTTCAGGAAGAATCCCGTCAGTTTTATAACCTGGAGGGCCTTTGGGCCGATGCAAAATCAAGAACAATTGAAGAAGATTAATTACGAATCATGGCAGAAAACAATCAGAATAACAATCAAAAACAACAAAACGGGAAGGATAATCCTTTCGGACGTCTGACTCCCAATAAAAAAGGCGATGGTAAACCGCCAAAATTTAATGCATACTGGATTTACGGGATTATTGCAATCGTATTTCTGCTTGTTCAGTATTACATTAGTTACAGTCATGGCCCGGTTGACACCAATTGGGGCGATGTAAAACAGATGATTGAAAACGGTGATGTAGAGAAAATTGAGGTAATCAACGAAAAAGATGCCAATGTTTATATTAAAAAAGACCGTTTAAAAAACTACGAAGACAAGTTTCAGGGTAATTTTTCGAGCCCCGCAGAAACAGGGCCGCACTTTACGTTTAAAACAGGCCCGATCGAGAAATTTGCTACCGACCTGGCAAATGCACAGGAAGGAAAACCGGATGAAATTTTACCATCTTATAAAGATGAAAATAACTGGATACGTGACATTCTTCTTTCATTCGGGCCGTTCATTATCATTATTCTACTGTGGTGGTGGATTTTCCGCCGGATGAGCCGAGGTGGAGCAGGTGGCGGTGCCGGAGGTATTTTCAACGTAGGAAAGTCGCAGGCCAAAATATTTGACAAAGACCAACGTGTTTCCACCACATTTAAAGATGTTGCCGGTTTGGCAGAAGCCAAGCAGGAAGTAGAAGAAATTGTCGAGTTCCTGAAAAATCCGTCAAAATATACCAAACTGGGAGGTAAAATTCCCAAAGGTGCTTTGCTGGTGGGCCCTCCCGGAACCGGGAAAACCCTGCTTGCCAAAGCTGTTGCCGGCGAGGCTAACGTACCTTTTTTCTCGATGTCGGGTTCCGACTTTGTTGAAATGTTCGTAGGTGTTGGAGCATCGCGTGTGCGCGACCTCTTTAAACAAGCCAAGGAAAAAGCACCTTGTATCGTATTCATCGATGAGATTGATGCCATTGGCCGTGCGCGGGGAAGAAACCCAAATATGGGATCGAACGATGAGCGCGAAAATACCCTGAACCAGCTGTTGACCGAAATGGATGGTTTTGATACCAACAGCGGGGTTATTATTCTGGCAGCCACCAACCGTGCCGATATTCTTGACCGTGCCTTGATGCGTGCCGGACGTTTCGACCGTCAGATACATGTGGAACTGCCCGATTTGAATGAACGCAGTGAGATTTTTAAAGTACACCTGCGTCCGTTAAAACTGAATGAAGACGTAAAAGTTGATTTTCTGGCCAAGCAAACTCCAGGATTCTCGGGTGCTGATATTGCCAATGTTTGTAACGAAGCCGCATTGATTGCTGCCCGTAAAAACAGGGATGCAGTTACCAAACAGGATTTTCTGGATGCGGTGGATCGTATTATTGGCGGGCTGGAGAAAAAGAATAAAATTATTTCGCAGGAAGAAAAGAAAACCATTGCTTACCACGAGGCAGGGCATGCTACCATTAGCTGGCTGCTGGAATATGCACATCCGCTGGTAAAAGTTACCATAGTTCCGCGTGGGAAAGCGCTTGGCGCCGCCTGGTACCTGCCCGAAGAAAGATCAATTACCACAAAAGAACAGCTTTTGGATGAAATGTCTTCTGCATTGGGAGGCCGTGCTGCCGAAGAAATTGTTTTTGGAAAAATTTCATCCGGAGCACAGAATGACCTGGAAAAAGTAACCAAGCAGGCTTATGCCATGGTAAGTATTTTTGGGATGAGTGAGAAAGTTGGAAATGTAAGTTACTACGATTCCACCGGACAATCGGATTACTCGTTTACAAAACCTTACAGCGAAAAAACTGCTGAACTGATCGATGAAGAAGTAAAAATCCTGATCGACAGTCAATACGAAAGAGCAAAACAAGTGCTGCGTGATCATGCAGAAGGACATACCAAACTGGCTAACTTACTGCTTGAGCGCGAAGTTATTTTCAGCGAAGACCTGGAAGAAATATTTGGGAAACGTCCGTGGGAAAAGAAACACCTGATTGGAGACAACGGTAACGGCGATACTAAAACGCCGGAGGTTTCCATCGACGAACCCAAAACGGTACAGGATTCGGAAAAAGAAACATTACCGGAATAGAATGACTTCGGCCCGGGAGGAAATATTAAAGCGGCTAAAACAAGCCACTCATCCGCAACCGGACGAAATACCTGATTTTGACACTCCCGTTTATTTTCCCATCGGTCAGCCGTTGGAACTGGCTTTCAAAGAAAACCTGGAGAAAATAAGCGGGAATGTTTTTTTATGTGCATCTGAAAAAGAACTGTTCAGCCAACTCAAAAGACTGCTGGAAAGCTTCTCTCCGGAGAAAGTCTATTGCAACGAAACTGCACTTCAGAAAAGCTTGCAAGAAAATGAAATTAATTTTTCGTCTGCCCCCGAACTGCCATCTGATTTAGAGGCAGGAATCACCAGTTGCGAATTTCTAATCGCTCACACCGGATCAGTAATGGTGAGCTCGGCCATCGAAGGCGGCCGCCAAATGTTTGTTTTTCCACCGGTCCACATTGTTATTGCGCAAAAGAATCAGCTGGTTGCATACCTCGGTGAAGCATATTCCGGCATACAAAAAAAATACAAGGACCAATTACCATCACACATTGCATCAATAACCGGGGCTAGCCGCACTGCCGACATCGAAAAAACACTGGTAATGGGCGCACACGGGCCGCGAGCCATCTACGTGTTTGTGGTTTAATCGATGCATTTATCCTGCATTGCCATATTTTCTTAACTTTACGCCATGGAAAAAGGATGGACTCAAGTTTATATGACGGCTGTTGAATACGAAGCTGAAATGGCCAAAGATATTTTGTCCAATGCCGGAATTCAATCCGTTATACTCAATCAACACGATACAGCTTATCAGTCATTTGGAGAGCTCAAACTATTTGTTTCAGAAAGAGATTATGAAAAGGCTGTTGAGTTGCTCAAAAATCTAAAGGAAGGTGAGTAATTTAACAATACGATCGATATGGGGGCTAATCTATGTAATTGTTATGATGGGCGGTCTCTTGTTTCACCCCATCGCATTTGCGGTAGTGTTCGGAACACTTTTATTCTTCACACAATATGAATTTTATGCAATGGTGGAAGGCGCCGGTCATAAAATATCAAGGCTCCCCGGTACATTAATGGGTGTTACCTATTTTCTGGTTTGTTTTGGAGTAGCCAATACCGTTCTCCCCAAATCTTTGGTTTTCATTTGTGTCCCTATTATTCTTTTAATGTTTATCATTGAGCTGTTTCGCAGTAACCAGAATACTTTGGAACGCAGCGGACTTACCATCCTGGGTTTTATTTACATCGCCGTTCCATTCTCGCTTATAAATTTTATTGTCAGCAGTTCGATAAACGGACAGCCCAACATTTATTACCCATGGATTATGGCCGGCATTTTCCTTATCATGTGGACAAATGATTCCTTTGCCTACCTGATAGGAACACAGTTTGGGAAACACAAAATGTGCACAAGAATATCACCTGCCAAGTCGTGGGAAGGACTAATCGGCGGTGCAGTTTTTGGCATTGTTATGGGAATTCTGAATTCCGTTATGTTTCAGGCAGTAGATATGCTAAACTGGATTATTATTGCTGTTTTGACGGTTGGGTTTGGGACATTGGGTGATCTCTTTGAATCAAAAATAAAACGCGAAATAGGGGTGAAAGATTCGGGAAATATTCTGCCCGGACACGGAGGTTTTCTCGATCGGCTCGACAGCCTGCTTTTTGCAATCCCAGCCGTATTTATCTGGTTAATGCTTTCAGGAAACTTTTAAAACATGCGAACCATTATTCGACAAATACCCAATGTTATTACATTGATGAACCTGTCTTCGGGAGTTCTAGCCACCATTTTTGCGATCGACGGACACCTGATCTGGGCCGGAATTTTTATCTGTCTTGCTTCGGTTTTCGATTTTATGGATGGTTTTGCAGCACGGCTTTTAAAGGCTTATTCTGAAACGGGCAAAGAGCTCGACTCTTTATCTGATGTGGTTTCGTTTGGCGTAGCGCCCGGAGCGATTCTTTTTACACTGCTCGAATTTTCACTTTTCGGGAAAAACCAAGCCATTTATGAAATCAGTGCAAGCTGGTACCAGTGGATCATTCTTTTTTCAGCACTGTTGCTTCCCATCTTTGGCGCCATTCGTTTGGCACGGTTTAATGTTCTCTCAAGCGACGAACCCTTTTTTCGCGGCTTGCCCATCCCTTCCAACGGAATTTTTTGGGCTTCGCTGGGATTGATGCTTGAATTCCCGAAATACCACGAGTATTTCGAAATGATATATTCTACAAAAAACCTGGTAATACTGGGGCTTTTTATGGCAGGGATGATGGTAATTAACCTGCCAATGTTCTCGCTCAAAATGAAAAACCTGAAATGGAGTTATAACTGGTACCGTTATGTTTTTGTTCTACTGGCGGCTGTCCTCTTAATTGCATTTAACGTATATGGGCTGGCATTAACCATTCTTCTTTACATTTTACTGAATGTGATCTTCTATCTTTTCAAAGTTGAGTTTTAAGGCCGACAGGCTTATTCTTTGTTGATTTTCAGAAAAAGAAAAAGCCTCTGAAAACGGAAGAAATATTTTCCCGAGGGAAAGATTAATAATACGCCATGACAAATTGACTTCCGAAACCAGAGGCTAGTATTTTTATACAATACGCTTAAATAAGCGCCATTTTCAGCACTTGTACATTAGTTAACAACAAAGGGGAAAAGTTGTTTTTAAATCAGAAAATAAATTGATTTTTTATTTCAAAGGCGCTGCAAATTTTAATACATCTGCTTCTGTAATTTCATTATTGCAAAGGATAATCAACCGCTCAATTACGTTTCTGAACTCACGGATATTACCCGTCCAGTTAATCTTTTGCAATTCGGCAATCGCGTTCTCCGTTATTGATTTTGCCGGCATTCCGTATTCGTTGCATATTTGCTGAATAAAATGGTTGGCCAATAAGGGAATATCCTCCAGCCGCTCGTTTAGTGCCGGAACTTTAATCAAAATTACGCTTAAACGATGATACAGGTCTTCGCGAAAATTGTTTTGCTCAATTTCTTCCGAAAGATTTTTATTGGTAGCTGCCACCACACGTACATCTACTTTAATGGCTTTATCGCCCCCTACCCTGCTGATTTCGTTTTCCTGTAAAGCACGCAGCACCTTTGCCTGTGCCGAAAGGCTCATATCGCCAATTTCGTCGAGAAACAAAGTGCCGCCGTGGGCTTGTTCAAACTTTCCTTTGCGTTGTTTTACGGCCGATGTAAAAGCGCCTTTTTCGTGGCCAAACAATTCGCTCTCGATCAACTCCGAAGGGATGGCAGCACAGTTCACTTCCACAAACGGACCGGAAGCGCGGTTGCTTTGCTCGTGAATTCGGCGGGCAACCAGTTCTTTCCCCGAGCCGTTTGCACCGGTAATCAGCACACGCGCATCGGTTGGAGCTACGCGGTCGGCCATATCCAGAATTTCGGAAATAGCTTTTGATTCACCTACTATCTCGTATTTTTTACTGACTTTCTTTTTCAGAATTTTGGTTTCGCTTACCAGGTTCGATTTGTCCATGGCATTGCGGATGGTAATCAGCAAACGGTTCAGATCGAGCGGTTTCTCGATATAGTCGAAAGCTCCTTTTTTTATCGAATCCACCGCAGTATCAATATTTCCGTGGCCCGAAATCATCACAATCGGCGAATCGGGCGCCAATACCACAGCACGTTCCAGCACTTCAATACCATCAAGACCGGGCATTTTTATATCACACAGTACAACATCGTATTCTGCTGAGCGGATCATTTCAACTCCCTTGTTCCCGTCTTCAGCCAGGTCAACCTCATATTTTTCGTATTCCAGAATGTCTTTTAAGGTGTTCCGGATACTTCTCTCATCATCTATTACCAGGATCTTTGACATGTGAATTTTCTTTATTTGAGACTCTAAAAATAACAGTAGTTGGCAGTAATCAAAAATGATTCCAAACAATAATTACGATGAATATTTCTTCGGGGTGCGCGTGGTCTTTTTAATATTGTTCGCTTAAAAAAAGTGCAAACAGGTTGTTTTCTGCGTAAATCAACAAAATCAGTGGTACCCGAAGGATGTCATCTTTTCGGAGAGATGACATCCCCGGGGGCTAATAAACCACGGTTACACCCCACAGAAAGGTCCCGGTTTCCAATAGGAACCAGCGGGCTTACAGACCTTCAAGGTTTCGAAAACCTTCAAGATCTGATAAAGGACCAGAATCCTGAGGATTCGGATGTTTATAGCAGCAAACATGTTCAATGGGCAATTCGACTCCGGCAGGAGTCGCACCCCCTTGCCGGTGGATTCGGATGCTATAAACATGCAATCCCTCCGGGATTATTGGATGGGTGAACTAGGGATGTCACCTTTTCGAAAGATGACATCCCTGGCGCAAACACCAAAAGGGCTCCATTACAAAGCGAAACCAGCAGGATTACCAGACCTTTAACTCAGGAAACAACTGCTTTAACCGGAGAAATAAGCACTTGAACCCAGGAAATGACTGCTCAAGGTGGCGAAATAAGCGCTTCAAGTCAGGAAATGGCCACTTGATCTCAAGAAATATGCGCTTAAGGTTGCGAAATAAGCACTTGAACTTAAGAAATAAGTCCTTTAAGTGAAGAAATGACCACTTCAGGTCGAGAAATAAGTACTTCGACTCAAGAAATGAGGACTTAAGATGAAGAAATCTGTTTTTAACTTAGTTAGCATAAGTTTGCTTTTTTGGCTATAAAGTGCTAAATAGCAGTATCATTTCTAAATTCTCAGACCATGAATAAAAATCAAATCAACAAAAAAGAGATGTACGATGCAGTATCGTCGTACCTCGACAGCAAGTCGGCCCTTTGGGCATCCATTCCTAAAGTTGGCGAGTTTAAAAATCAGTTTTCGGCAGTAATTGCGCAAATAGAAACGGTGCAGTATGCGCAACAAGAGGCGCAGGTATTTTTGGGTAAAACAAAAACACAAATTAAAAGTGTGGTGGCACAAAAGGCCGATATCCTGAACGACAGCCTTGAAGCTTTTGCCCTGGTTACCGGCGACGAAAAACTCAGGGTTAAAATGAGCACCTCCTACTCTGATTTGTACAAGCTGCGCAACGCCGATTTTGGCCCGGCAGTGCAGGCCATTGTTGCAGCCGCCGAAGAAAACATGGAGGTTTTAACGGCCGAATACGGTGTTACCGCCGAACAGGTGGAAGGTTTAAAGGCCGATTTAGACGAATTTTTGGCCATTAACGGCCAGCCACGCGCCTACAAAGTGGCATCGGTAGAGGCTACCAAAAGCCTGGAGCTGCTGTTCGACGAGGCCGACGAAATCCTGAATAACAAACTGGACAAAATAATGAGCTTGTTTAAGCGTCGCGACCCGGGGTTTTACAACGGATACCTCGCTGCACGCGTTATTGTGGACAGTTAATGGTTATATTTTTAAAAGTTGATAATTGAAGGGCCCGGTTTTCCGGGCCTTTTGTTGAGAAAGTATTAAATAGTAGTGTCAAAATAGCATGGAATGCCGATCTGCGTCAGCGGAAAGCATTTTGAGATACAAGAAACTTTTATATTTAACTAATTAGAAGCATTCCAAAAGATGAATTCTCAAAAATTTGAAAGTTGGTTAATTACCCATAAAAATTATAGCATAAAAACAATTCAAAACAGAATTTCCAATTGCAGGAATGTCGAAAGACATGAAGGTGATTTAGACAATCATTTTGCAAACGATGAAGGAAGATCACTTCTGGAAAGATTGTCTTATTCAACCGAAAACCAATTGAATAGTGACATCCCAAATCACAAAGTGCCAATACATGGAGATCTGAGAGAAGGTTCAGCTACATTAAAATATGCCGTCAAACTCTATATGAGTTATAAAAATTCAGCTCAACCAGACCGAAAAAAATTAATTGAAAAAACAGAAAAATTAATTTTAACAAAAAAATTAACTGAATCTGAAAAAACCGTTCTTACAAAATACAGAATTGGACAATCTTTTTTCAGAAACCAGTTAATCGACTTATGGAATGGTTGCTGTTCTATTTCTGGATTTCGCAAAACTGAATTATTAATTGCTTCTCATATAAAACCCTACAACAAGTGTAAGGAAAATGAAAAATATGATATTTATAATGGACTATTATTAACTCCTAATTATGACAGATTGTTTGATAGGTTTCTAATAAGTTTTGATAAAAATGGAAAAATATTAATTTCAAGTACACTTTTAAAAACTGATTTAAAAAAACTAAATATTAAGAAAAATGCTACTATCAAACTTAATGAGAAACATGAACCATACATGAAATATCACAGAAAAATATTCTTTAAAAAACTTAAAAAGCTAGCTTAATATATGTATAAAATTATTCTGCCTCAATTAAATCCCGTATACAAAGATGAGATAAATCCGTTGGATTGATTTTGGAAGTTGTGTCTCAGGCTGTAAGACTGAAAGTGGCAAAAACAGAGTTTTGTTTGTAACAAAAAATTTGATTACAAACCGAAATCAGTGAGTGACCATTTTATGCTGCCACTGGATTAAAGTGATGTCGGATGGTGAAATTGGTTTTATTTTTTAATTCGTTATTTTAGGAGATTAGATTTTTAAACCGTTTAATTTATGAGTACAAACACAGAACTACTAACTTCAAATGACTTGGTTAATTATTTTAGAGTAATGCACCATGCGGATTATATCCTGAAGTATCGGGACGATTATAAGTTATTTGCCAATAATATATTACAAGTTGTTACAACAGAAAAGTATCTTAAAGCAATTCCTGATAAAATTTTCATAGATGCAATTTCTTTCCATTTTAATGCAATAAGGCTTGTATTTGGAAGATCCTCTAAAAGGTTTCAACAACTTCTTCCAGAAATACCATCCAGTATACAGATTAAGTTTCTGTCAGATGCCATTAGTATGGGAGATATTTCTTATAGTTTTGATGAAGATCCAGAAAGTCTTGAGGATATTTATGACGAAGAATTTTTTGATTGGCTAGTTCAACTGAAAGAAAGTGTGGCAAAAATTGAGGATTATTTTAATTCTAAGGAATATTTAAATCATAAGCTATCCATGCAAGAATTTATAAATTGGAAAAATAATGATGGAAAAATTTTTGTTTTTATATGGTTTGAAACAATAAAAGAGCTTAGTAAAATTAAATTAAACGAAAAGGATATCACCAAAGAAGCAATTCAAGATGCATGGGATCTTTACAACAAGTACTCTCCGAATACAAAGAAGTTCTCAATTCCCATACATAAAAAAACAAAGATTCCTCTTTATATGTTCTTGGTAGCATTGGAATATATAGCTGCTTTGCATGATAATAAGTTGCTTAAACAACTACCGTATACAGAGGTTCCCAACCAACATAATTTATTAAAACAATCAATCCCCCAAAAAGCATCTACTCCTAAAAAGAAGAAGGCTAAACCCCAAAAAAGTCCATATACGTACATGTCGAAAATACCTGGGAAATATCTACCAATAACAACTTCAAGTTCCATATGGACGGTAAGAAATAGGTGATTCCCCCGCTGGCGCGATTTTGTAAATCGTGCCTCAGCCGGCAAGGCTAAAAAAATAAGCCAGCGGTTTTTTGTTTGTATAAAAAGGTCCCGATTACAAATCGGAACCAGCGAGGGCAAGCTAGTTCGGCAATAATTATAAAAAACCAAAAACATGAAACAAACACTATTTTTATTACTTATGACAATTATCCTTTTGTCATGTAAAAAAGAGGAAGAAATTCCAATGGAGATAAAAGCTTGTTTTTCGTTTAATTACAATGGAGTAATAAATGACGGAGAAATTCAATTTTTAAATTGTTCAGAAAATGCTACTAATTTTCTTTGGGATTTTGGAGATGGACAAACCTCCACCGAAAAAGAACCTTTGCATCTTTTTGAAAGTATAAATGGCGTGTTTCCTTATTTTGTTACTTTAATTGCTTACAATGGAAATGAGACGGACACTATAAAAAGATCAATTTTTGATGATATTCATACAGAAAAACCAAACATATACATCTATCCAGATTCTCAACTAAATCTTTGTTTAAAAATTAATTTTCCTATCGGTGGAAATATTGTGAAATCAATTCCGGAATATGGAGATGGATGGTGTTTTAACGTTGATAAAAATGGAATTATTGACAATCAATATACCTATCTATTTTATGAAAGCATACAACCAGATATTTACCAATATGAAAAAGGATGGTGTATAAAAAAGGATTCTTTATCTTCTTTTTTTAAACAAAATATGAAAATGTATAATTTTTCAAATGCTGAAATTCAAGACTTTATTGATTATTGGATTCCATTATTGAATAAAGCGGATTATTATAAAATTTATCCTCAAACAAATAAAATTATCGACAACATAATTCAATTAGATTTTTCAGAAAAACCAGATAATGTATATCGTTTATTTTATGGGATTGTTGAAACAGACAAATATTATGAATTAGAAAAACCAACAATTCTCGCATTTAATCGAAACGGATTTTATGTTGTTGAATGGGGAGTATTTAGAAAATAACTATTGCTTAGGAAGTACATATTGCAGGGCGGGGTTCGGTGGTAGGCTGCTGGCGCGATTTTGCAAATCGTACCTCAGCCTGCGAGGCTGAAAAAATAACTGCAATCTTTAGAAATGGTTTTGAGAACAGAATCCAGCGGATTCGGATGTTTATAGCAGCAAACGTATTTAATGGGCAATTCGACTCCAACAGGAGTCGTACCGTTGTTGGTGGAATTAGATGCTATAAACATGCAATCCCTCCGGGATTATTGGGATAATGACTGAAAAAGCGAAGATGTATGGATTGTCTTTGGATACCCGAAGATATCCCCCCGTTGGTGCGCGATTCCATCGCGTTCCGTTCACAAATAAAATAGTGCACAACTCACAAATAGTAATAAAAACTTAAACCCGAACCCATGAGCCGAATACGAAAAAAGAAAAAACCTAACAGCAAACAACTGGAGGCTGAAAAACGAAATCATTTTCTCAGGCATATAAAACATATTTTTATTGAAAGTGGTTGCGGGCAGGTTTATCGCGTGCTAACACCAAGGGTTATGCAAGCATTATATACGATTAAAGACAGCTCGTTAAAAATACGCCCGGGATATTGCCCGTGTTTAAGCAACAGCGAAATCAGGCACCTTAAACAGCTGATTGATAAGGAAGCGCAGCACACCCAAGTAACCATTAAAAACAGTGGTTATACCATGTCGATGAAAGTGTTTTACACTTACGGGCTGAGTTTGTATAGTTTGCAGGGATGGTTTGCCGAGCAGGAAGGACCGGAAATGCAAGAGGCTTATTCCATAATGAAAGAGCGGTTGGATATTATACAGGCTGAAACGGATTTCAGATCGCGTTTGTTGGCATTTTGCAGTACTTTTTCAATGATCGCATCGGAGCTGAATAAGTTTCAGGTACATGTAAAACCGAAAATTATCACCGAAACCTCGGGACGTGTAAAAGGGCTGGAATTCGAAATTAATGCATATCCCTGTGAGCAAAAGAAATTTCGAATAGATGGACATACCCGGCCTGCTTTCCGGGTTGGTTCTTATGCCTATTATAAGGTTTATCCTGAATGGATACTGGTAAAACGGTCATCATTTGAAAAACCAACACCTTTCAACAATATCGAAATTCCGGTTTACATTCAAATGCATGCACTGAATAGGCTAAGTGAACGAATAGATACACTCAGCCGCGATTGTGTGGAACTGTATGTATATCTTTCTTTTCAAAACCCGGTTATTACATTCTTCCGCGGAAAAATACTTGTTGATTATGTGTACGCACAAACAAAATTGGGTTATTTGCTGGTAGAAATAGTAGATAATGTTTTGTTGATAAAAACATTTCTACTTCTTACCAACCAGGCCACTCCCGAGGGGGAAAAACTTAAAGCCTTAACCGGGTTATCGAAAATTGATATGCAATACTGGAATATCGACCGTTTAAGTACCTTTCAAAAAACCGATATTGAAGAAAATGAGGAACTAAAATTGATTTTTAGTACGGCAGGATGTGGCAAGTTGTTTAGCAAGGCCGTTAATTTTCTTGAAGACGAAGACAAGGAACACAAGCATATTGCCGAAAATATTCTGAAATATTGCCTCAAGGAAGAAGATGAGCCGGGTTCTCCATCCAATGGCGCAATTTTGTAAATCGTACTTCAGCTGGCGCGATTTTGCAAATCGTGCCTTAGCCTACGAGACTGAAAAAATAACTGCAATCTTTAGAAATGGTTTTGAGAACAGAATCCGGCGGATTCGAATGTTAATAGCAGCAAACGTAGTTAATGGGCATTCCGACGACAGGAGTCGCACTCCCTTGCCGGTAGATTCGGATGCTATAAACATGCAATCCCTTCGGGATTATTGGGATTGGTAAACGAGGGATGTTATCTTTTGAAAAGATGATTACAAACAGGAACCAGCGGGAGCAACCAAGTGGTAGCCTCACTCGGAGTGAGATCACTAAGTTGCGGTGCTGATCCCGAAAATCATTCGGTGCTAATCGGCATAATTGGCGAGCTATTTCTTTTCAGCAAAATCAAAAAAAATCCCGATGAAAAACTCACCGGGACTTTCAGAAATATATACTTGTATGGTTTTTTAGCAACCTCCGGCAGCAACGTTCGATTTTTGACGGCGCTGAACCTGAACCGGTTTCTTTACTACTTGTGCTGCTTCGCTTCCGTCTTTTGGGGCGGCCATTTCAGCATAATTAAAACGGGCAATACCCTTTTTAAAGGAGTCATCGTTTTGGGTAGTTGCCAGATTATCTTTGTGTTCGAAATAATAGCTATAACCACCCAACAGCAACTTTACATTGCTAAACCCCACCTGGCGAAACAACATCCACGGCCCGTTGGCCTGTAATTCGTCTTCGCCATAAAGGACAACAGTGGTTCCATTATCGCGCAATTCTTTTAAACGCTCTATGTTTTCTTCGCGTGTGAGGTTATTGGCCGACATATTTTCTGCACCCGGAATATGTCCCTGCCCAAAAACAAAATTATCGCGAATATCGAACAGCACAATGTTTTCAGGCTTGTTACTGATTACATCTTCCAACTGCCAGGGATAGAAATAAGCGTCAGAATCGTCAAGCGCTGCTACGCTTTCGCTCATGCTTTTCTCGAAAGTAAGCAGCGGTTTGTGCACGGTTAAGAAACCAACAATCAGAAGAACCACAAAAGCAGAAAGGGCAATAAGTGTTCTCCACGGATTTAATTCATGTATATGCATGGTATTGATTTTTTCAAGTTTCAATTAACAACCACCGGCTGCCACATTCGATTTCTCTCTTCGTTGCACCTGAACTTCCACTTTCGAAACATCGGAAGGTTCGGCACTTGCCCCCGTAAAATACATTTGTGCTCCTTTTCTGAATGTGTAGGTTTCCTGGTCGGCATACGGAGCATCGCCCGAAGGTTGCTGCGGATCGATAATGGTCTGTATCCAGCCGTTTAACCCTCCCCGCATAACATATGTTCCTTTGTAACCCAGCCTTTTGGTAAGTACCCACATTTGGTCGGCCTTAATATCGTCGTCGGATACAAACACTACTTTGGTTCCCTTAATTCCGAAGTAAGAAAGATTTCCCGGGCTCAACAGGCTGTCGAGCGGAATATTAACAGAACGTGGCAACGAATAATTTTGAAAATCTTCTTCATTTCTCACATCTACCAGCATCAGCGAAGGATCACCTTTGATAATCATTTTTGCGACCTGGTCGGTAGTTACATACCTTGTTGGCTGAATAATTTCCTGAAGCAGAATTTCGGGATCAACCTGGTTGGGTTCATCGTTCATTTTCAGGAAAAGGGTTCCAACGGCCAAAACAAGCATTAGTATGGTTAGAAAAATATAATTTCTGTTCATCATTTTAGAATTTATATTGTTTCATATTCTTACGAACACGTTTTTCGATAAACATGGTTACCCAGAAAGCAGCCAGCGCAACAACCGTAAAGGCCAACGCAAAATAGGATGCCGGGATTCCGGTAACATCGGTAAGTGTTACATTTCCGAGCGAGCCACTATTGTAAAAGTTCTCGAACAGCGGGAAAGCCAGCGAAAAACCGAAAATTCCGACGTACAAGCCAATTGTAAAAAACAAGGCATCGAGCTTGCCAATGGCCACACCGGTAAAACTGGTTCCCGGGCAATAACCGCCTATTATAAAGCCAAATCCCATGATAATTCCACCAACGATCATCGGCCCTAAATAAGTAGGAAGTATAAATATTTTGGAAAGATCGAGCCAGCCCAGGTAATCAAAATACATGATGCCCACCATGGCAACGATAAGTGCGGTAAAAAATACGCGAAGTACAACAAAGTTATAGCCATAAAATACTCCGGCCAGATTTCTTGACGACGAGAATCCGGAGGCTTCCAGAATAAACCCGAAAGCAATTCCGATTAAAATAGCGATTAAAAAATCCCAGCCTTCGCCAATTATACCGTTAGGAATTAAAGGTCCCATATTTTATTGTTTTTGAATGTTCTGTTATTATTTTAGTCTCAGTGTTCAGTAAATTAATCTTGCGAACTGATTCCTGTAAACTGCGACTGTCAACTTTCTATATCCACAATTTTCTAAAGAAGTAGGCGATGATGTACCCGGTTCCAAAAATGCCGAACATGACAATTACACCTCCCAGTGCAAACGTTGAAGTTCCGCTAAGTGCGGCGCCACTTGTACATCCACGCCCGAACTGGCTGCCAAGGCCAAACAATGCTCCTCCGATGATCGCCAGAATCCAGCGTTTTTTACTGCTTATTTGCGGGCCATGATCGGTTCTGAATTTACCAACACGGCCAAAAATTAACCCGGAAAGCAGACCACCAATCAACACACCTAGCGACTCGAAAACCAACCAGGTGTACATCGGTGAATGATCGTCGCTGACAAACTTGCCCATGTAATTATTGGCTTTTGTAGCCGTTGGGGCAATTGTATTCGAGGTAGTTACCACAGCACTTTTGATGGCGCCGCTGGCTCCAAGCCCTCTGCCTGTAATATAAACTGTTGCAAGTATCAGCAGCCCCAGCAATACTCCTCCCAGGTAGGGATTGATATATTTGGGCTGACTCCCAATGCTATTATTTACGTTCATGTTTATGATTTTTTTTGATTTAGTACAAATAGCGTGTTATCTGGCCGGCCTCTACCATGATAAAGCGGAACATTAAACCGCCAATCAGAATCATTACCGGAGGCAACCACTTTGGTACATGAAACCCCCAAAGTTCAAGTGTTTCCATAATTGCCGGGAACACCAGTCCGAGAATAACCACAAATACCCAGAAACTTACGGTAAATGGACCACCTAGGAACAAATTAGCTGCTTCTATTGCCGTTTGTGATCCGGCCTTGAAACCCATAAAAAGGTGAACGATTAAAAAGAGTTCGATCACAATAAAAATCAAATCGATCCGGCTCAGTTTTTTACGTTCCTTTTCATCTTTACTGATCCAGATAATGGTTGCCAAACCAGTTGAGAATCCAGAAACCAGGAACAATGGCCCTAAAATAGAAGTGTTCCAAAGCGGGCGGGCATTAAAGGCCGACAACAAAATACCGGTATAAACACCAAGAATAATAGCGTAGATCATCATTGCCCATGCAAAATATTTCCGGTTTTTGATTACCCACGCTTCAAATTGTTCCAGCAAACTAAATTTCCAGTTCCACCCGGGAACCAGTTCTTTCATGTAACTGGCTACCCAAATAAAAGAGAGTGGCGAAATTACCATCAACGTCCACGCTCCCCAACTCATCGGAGATTCCAGCCTTACAGTTGTATATAACTGCCAGAAAAACAGTTTGTGTTTCAGATCGAGAAACAGCGCAAACAAACCCAGCACCAGCGCAATAGGTGCAATAATGGGAGCCCACTTTACCGTTGCCTGCATTTGTTTTTCTTTTCCACGAACCACATAAAATCCGGCAAAGAAAAGAATACCGGCTGCCAAACCTCCTAAAAACAAATAGAGAGGAATTTGCCAATGCCAGATATTGAGGTATGGATCAATATTCGGAATATTACGTCCGCTTACAAATAATTCTTCCTTCATAAATTTTGTTTTTTAGGTAAGAAAATACAATTGAGGTTTTGTACCGGCTTCGGGTGCCAGCACTTTCCATTTACGGTCTTTGATGGCCAGTGAAACATCACTGTTTGGATCGTCGAGATCACCAAAATGCAAACACCGCGTTGGACAAACATCCACACAGGCCGGGTTTTGTCCTTTCTGAACACGGTGTAAACAAAAGGTACATTTATCCACATAACCATCCGGGTGCGAATAACGCGCATCGTACGGGCACGACTGAATACAGGCACCGCAGCCAATACATTTATCGTGGGTAACGGTTACAATCCCGCCTTCCTCGATGTGGCTGGCGCCGGTAGGACAGCAACGTACACAAGGAGAATTATCGCAATGATTACAACGTTCGGAACGAAACTCCAGGCTGATGCTTGGATACGTTCCGTCCACACTTTCCACAATCCAGTCGCGGCAATAGCCATGAGGCACATTATTTTCTGTTTGACAGGCTACTACACAGTCGCCACATCCGACACACTTTTTGGTGTCAATTGCCATTGCATATCTCATGCTTTAACCTCCTTTCCTTCACGCGCAGGTTCTTCTGTTAAAAAAGTTATAAAGTTTCCTCTCATACCGGTTCCTCCCATTACCGGATCAACTGCCACGTTAGTGATCATTTCAGTATCGGCTGCGCCGCGCCCGAATGCCCTCGACAGTTTTTTGTTATTGTGCCCAAACCCGTGAACCATGTAAACCGAATCCCAGCGAATCCGTTCTGTTACACGCACCTTCACCGGAAACGATGTTATAGCGCCATCCTGGTTTTTCAGCCACACTTTCTGGTCTTTTTTCAAGCCCCACAAATCAGCCACTTTTGGGTTTACCCAAACACTGTTTTCACTCATCAAATCCGAAAGGTTTGGATTGTTTGACGTACGGCTGAACGTGTGCATTGGCGCACGGCCGTAAATGAGGCGGTAGAAATTCTGCGGTGGTTCCGGGTGCCTGGTATATTTTGGCATCGGATCAAAACCGTGGTCGGCAAAATCAGTGGAATACAATTCTACTTTACCGGTATTTGTATTGAACGTGAAGTCTTCCCCGTCGCCCAGGTACAACGGGCCACTTTTCCTCGGGAACTTCTTTATCCCAATCTTTTTCATTTCTTCGAGCGAGGTACCCAGCTTTTTCAGCTGCCAGTCGATCACTTCTGCATAATCATCGTAATTGAAGTAATCATGCAAACCGAGGCGTTCGCCAATTTGTTTGGCAATCCACCAACCCGGTTTCGAGTCGTATTTTGGCTCGATGGCCGGCATTCGCAAAGCAATGTTGGGTTCGCGGTTTGCTGCCGAACGAATTACATCGTATCGTTCCAGGTAAGTTGCTTCCGGAAATACCACATCAGCATAACCTGTTATATCCATTGGCATTGTATCCATAACTGCTATAAATTCTACTGCTGCGGCAGCTTCTTTAAACAGCGGTTTATCCGGCATCGACAGTGGCAAATTGGTTCCTGCCACCAGCCATGCTTTTACCTGGTGCTCGTAATTATATCGCGGGATTGATGCTTTCAACAGCTCGGTGGTAATCCCCATTGTTGCCAGCGGATATTTTCCGTAATTCAGGTTCTTCCAGGTCCATTCCGGCTCGGGATATTCCGGTTGCGGAAATTCCGGGATTGAAACACCTTCGGGCATGTACAAGCTTCCACGTTTCCCCCAGGCGCCCAACAAGGCCGAAAGAATGGCCATTGCACGTTCGCGCTGGGTATCGTCACCATACCAAACCACATGACGCCCCGGATGAATGACTACTGCCGGCGCTGCTCCCGCCATTTCGCGGGCTGTCCTGCGAATCTGTTCCGGCTCAATGGTGGTAATTCCGTATGCCCATTCGGGAGTCATGCTTTTCACATGCTCTTTCAGATAATCAAAACCGAATGTATATTTTTCAACAAATTCCTTGTTGTAGAGCCCTTCGTAAATCAACACATGTATCCAGGCCATCAGCAAGGCAATATCAGTTGCCGGCTTAATCGGGAGCCAGTAACTTGAATGTGCGGCTGCCGTTGATAAACGGGGGTCAACTGTAATAATGGTTGCACCATTATCAATTGCTTCCGACATTTCCTGTACCTGCGAATTGTGCATGTTCTCACCAATGTGCGAACCGATCAGAACCAAACAACGGGTATCCCGGATGTCGGTTGACTCAGGAGAACCAACATACGCACCAAAAGTTGAATAATAGGCAGAAGAACGTGGTCCGCGACAATTGGCAAAAGCTGGTTCAGCATTGCTTTCAGAACCATAGGCACGCAAAAGATGATGGAAGTGGCCGCCCGGAGTACCGTGATTAAATAACCCAAAAGCTTCCGGCCCGTATTTCTCTTTTACCTCTTTCATTTTGCCGGCTACCAAATCCAGCGCTTCTTCCCAGCTTGCTTCCCGGAAATACTGGCTGCCGTCTTTTTTTGTTTCCCTGATCAGCGGTGTTTTCAAACGGTCTTCGTCGTAAACCATCCCAACACCGCCTGTTCCTCTCGGGCATAAACGACCGTTACAATGCGGATCTTCCTTATTCCCAATCACTTTCCTGATTCGGCCATTCTTATCAACGTAGGCCCATCCGGCGCATTTCCAGAAACAAACTTCACAGTAAGTAGGATACGGAGTCAGGTCTTCGTCACTCACGGGCCCGTCCGATTCCGATTTGAACAAGCCAAACCCGTTCGAACCAAAAGCTTTCAAGCTTAAAGCTGCCGCCCCGGTACCAACTGCTGAAATTTTGATAAAATCCCGTCTTGTTTTCATATAAGAAATATTTTTTAGCAGTAAGGGTAAAATGTTTACCATCCCACTATTCCATTCATCTTACAATATGTATATCTAAATATTTATATTTCTAGATATCGTCGCAAATATATAAAGGTTTTGGTAGAAGAAAGCTGTCAGTTGATAATTTGAAACCATTAAAAATAAGCAATTTAGATCAATTTTAACCAAGAGCAAAATAAAATACATATGATTATTTCAATATATATCTAATACCTGTAAAACAATTGATTACATCACATTATTTGCATTATATTTAGTTAAAAACAAAACACCTTTACGTATTTTATTAAGAACAAATGGCACAATAATATCAAAATACTAAACAACATAAGTTCAATAACTAATTATTGGGAATATCCTCTAAACCAAAGACATCTAACTCAATTGTACTGTTTGCAGAAGCATAAAAAAAGACAGACGGTTTCAATTTGTTCCAAATTATCTCATATTTGCCAAACCAATAGGAGTAGTGTGTCTGCCAAAACAAGATTTAATGATGTTTAATAAAGACACATAATCCGGGTTTCAAACAAAAATATTAGCAGATGAACAACAGAAGGACATTTCTGAAAATAGCCATTACCGGAATCGTTGCTTTTTTTGTGTTTATCTGGAACAAGCTAACCTTAACCCATTTGGAGGTTTCGCGGCAAAAAGAAAGTACCCTTCCATTTAATAAGAATAAGGAAGTTTCGTTTGCCGAGCACTATATTATTGTTACACAAAATAATTCCACCACCGTTTTTTCGGCACATTGCACACACCTGGGGTGCAAAATTGACAAATCGGAAGGCGACCGCCTGGTTTGTCCCTGTCATGGTTCGGAATACGATTTACAGGGAAAAGTACAAAAAGGCCCGGCCTACAAAAACCTGGAGGTTTTACCTTCGCGAATTTCTGACGATGGAAAAAATATCATAATCGGAGCCTGAGATGACCAAAAAGAACAACAAAACAACCTTTGGCACTTTGGCGCTGGCCATGTTTTGGCTGGTGGTCCTTTCGGGTGTTGCTTTGGCTATTCCGTTCGATGTAAAAAATCCGTACCTGAGCATCAGCAACATAATGGTTGTCAATCCATGGGCTTCGTTTACCCGGAATTATCATTACTGGAGTTCCCAGTTTTTTCTGATTTTCAGCCTCATCCATTTTTACGAGCATTATCATTACAAGGAAAAAATCGGGTTCAAAAAAGGCATTTCGTTTCGTCTGAGTTTAGCGGTGTTGATTATTTTTTTAGCTATGATCACAGGCTTTCTGTTAAAGGGCGATGCCGACAGTCAGCAAGCCCAGCAGATACTGCAAACACTTGCAGAACGTTTGCCACTAATTGGAAAATCGCTGGCCTTTTCATTGTTAGGCGATCCGGAAAGCTACCAGTTGATTTATGTACACCACATTGCCACCTTCACCATTTTTATAACCATTGCCATGGTGGAACACGGTCGCAAATTCTGGCCTCCGGCATTGGATTTTGTTGCATCGGCAGCAGGGCTTCTCATCTTAAGTTATCTTTTAAGCGCTCCGCTTCACGACAATCTGAACCCGGCAGTAAAAGGCCCCTGGTACTTTGTAGGTTTTCAGGAAATACTGCACTGGCTCAAACATCCCGAATGGTCGCTTTTGATCTTTCTGGCGGTGCTTGTATTGGTTTATCTCGCCAATTCGACAAGAGGCAAAACCATGTTTTTGAGTAAACGATCATTACTTATTTTTGTCGGTTTGTATTCCATCCTCACCATTGTCGGACTATTTTTCAGGGGACAGAACTGGAAGTGGACAACACCGTGGAGCCCGGAATACAAATTTGAAGTGCTTCATAATTTCAGAACGCCAAGGGTAAATTTTTCACCCGATTTTGAATTGAATGAAGCCATTGCATCTCCGGTAATCCAGGGAAGAAAAGAAAGTTGCCTGGCCTGCCACTCCGGAACACATGGTTTTACCGATTCGCACCGGGCCGAAGCAATCGGCTGTATTTCCTGTCATGCCGGAAACCCGTTTGCCACGGGAAAAGAGCAGTCGCACCGTAACATGATCCTTATTCCGGGAAACCTGGCAAGCGCCCGACAGTCGTGCGGGACCACACAATGCCATCCGCAAATTACAGAGCGGGTACCTACCGGATTAATGGCTACTTTAAGTGGCATGATCAGCGTAAACCGTTTTGTTTTTAATGAACAGGATAATCCTGATGAACCGGCACATGTCAGCCAGTTAGGGAATTCTGCTGCTGATGAACATTTACGAAACCTGTGTGTGCGCTGTCACCTCGGAAATCCCAAAACCGAAGCGGGGCCGGTAAACGAGTTTAGCCGTGGCGGAGGATGTCTGGCCTGTCATTTAAACTACAGTGCTGAAGCGGAAAAAGAACTGGCGGAAAACAACGACGAAATCATGCGGGCACATCCTGAAATAAGCCTGAAAATCACGAACAAGCATTGCTTTGGCTGCCACAGCCGCTCGGGACGGATTTCGACCAATTACGAAGGCTGGCACGAAACCACACTTACCAAAAACGAAATGCCCGACTCGGTGAATTACCGGCTGATTGAAGATGAACGTGTATTTGTGAAAAAACAGGAAGATGTACACCACAAATTGGGGCTGGAATGCATCGATTGCCATCATTCGTACGAACTGATGGGCGATGGCAATCATTATGCACACCAGGAAAACCAGCAGGATGTTCAGTGCTCGGATTGCCACATTAACGGGGAGCCGCGGACCATTGCTGCTGAAGATATGGACAATGAATCGGCGGTTATTGCTGCACTTCGATTTGGAAATATTGCCGGGAAAAAATTATTGTTGACCGAAAAACACAAGCGGGCGCTAATCAACACTTTTGTGGAAAACGACTCGGTGTATTTTATCACCAAAAACAGCGGTGTGAAAATGACGATGCGGGCGCCGGCAGCAGTTTGTTCCCGAAACGAGGCCCATTCCAGCCTGGCATGTTCCAGTTGTCACACTTCGTGGGCACCTACCTGTATTGGCTGCCACAATGCTTACGATTCCAACGAACGCGGATACAACATGATTGAAAACCGGGAGCAAAAAGGCACCTGGGTGGAATACATCGGGCAATACGAGGCCAAACTCCCGACACTGGGCGTTCGAAAGTCAAAAGACAAAACAGAAGTAGTTCCGGTAATCCCGGGAATGATTATGACCATTGATATGAAATCATATTCAGGCAACGAAAATGATCCCGAAATTTTCCATCGTTTGTTTGCTCCTGCTTCTCCACACACCACTTCAGCTAAAGGAAGAAGCTGCGTAAGTTGCCACAACGACCCGGTGGCATTGGGCTACGGAGAAGGCGAGCTTAACTATATGATTATAAACGGAAAAGGAACCTGGGAATTCAGCTCGCAATATGCAGCTGACCCGCACGACGGACTACCGGCCGACGCCTGGATCGACTTCCTGAAAACCCGTACTGAAAAGGTGGCCACCCGCTCCGATCTTTTCCCTTTCGACGAGCAACAACAGCAACGCATTCTCACTGTGGGCGCTTGTCTTACCTGTCATGATGAGAAATCGGCTGTGATGCAACAGAGTTTGAATCATTTTGATGAACTTCTCAAAACCCGGAGCCAGCAGTGTATTCTTCCTGAGTGGAAGTAATATCAGTTGAAGAACGTCCTACATTCGGTGCATCTCATAAAAAAACCTTGAAGATTTTGATTCCTCAAGGTCAATAAGTTTATGATATAAACCGAATTTCTGGTAAAACCAAAGAAAGTCCGCTTAATCCATTCGAACATATTTTTCGATGTTGCAATTGTTTTTATCATAATTACCATTTTTGTCAAGTGGAGAAAACAGGTAAACCTGATAAAGTGTGTCTCCCTTTATTTCGAGATACTGTTGCACTTTCTTTCCCAGAAAGTTGGGAACATTGTGATAGAGCACTTCTTCTGTATAAACATGCCCGGATAAATCGTAAGTCCCTCCTCCGTAATTGTTGATAAGTTGCCCACCATTGACACTTTTGCCAACAAACATAAAATATTTATCTGACCAGGTTTTGAGTTGTTCGCCATTGGCCTGATCCAGGATTGAGATTCTACTTTGTCCGTTTCGGACTAATTCCTGACTGATAAGTTTCCATGTTCCGTTGAGTTTTGTTTTATCGCTTTTAAAGCTGAAAAGAGCAAAAACTACTGCTAGTAAAATAAGTGTTTTGAGTCTCATAATAATATTAAGTTAGATAATTATTTGGTTGGCTTGAAGATAGGTTTTATTTTTTGTTAATCACAGGTTATATAACATATAAGGCCGCTTTATCTTCACAACAAAAAGCAGCCTCCGAAATACAGAGGCTGCAGCATTTCTCATCGCGTCCTTTTACAGGTTCCGGAAATTAACATCGGTAAACGGGATGAGATATCTAACCTAACTAAACAAATTTTTCGCGTTTTTGCAGATTAAACAAACCATAGAGAGTAAACACCAACATACCGATTGCAAGGAAAATCCTGTTCTTCCGGATGGTGCCTTCCCAAATTACTTCGTTCAGGTTGTTGGGAATATCAAAAGGGTTCAGAAAAGGATTCCACTGCATATTCCGAATAGAATCCTGCAAAATCAGTATTGCAACTCCGATAAGTACCATTGTTACAGCAGTTCCGTTACCATTTTTTACCACTGTGGAAAACATAAATGCCATGGATCCAAGAAAAACGATCGGAAACATTAACTGATACGCCATCTCCATTATATTCACTTTGTATAACAATACGGAGGCTAAACCCGAGAACAAACCGATAATTAAAAATACCAGTGTGTAAATCATTACCAACCGTACCAGCCATACTTTGTACCGGTAATTAGGTATTCCAAACAGAATTTCGAGCATCCGGGAATCGTCATCGTTTTGAATCCCGAAAACTGACGGATAAAAGATGAGCAATATTCCGGGAAAAATCAGCAATTCATAAACTGTTCCATCGGTAATTGTATTGTTTTCCAATACCCGGGTAACGGCAACAAAAAGGAAAAATGCCAAAGCTGCCAGCAAAAACCAGATAAAGCGGTTTGCAAAAATGATCTTCAGATTGTAACGGATCATCTTAATCAGGATAAATAACCTGTTTTTTATATTGAATTTTGAAGCCATTTTAAACAAAATCTTTAAGTAAGCATAAATAAGCATCTTCCAGATGAGGAGAAACATTTACCGCATCGGGGGTTGGTTTGTCTTTTGCCAGGCAGCGGACTTTTATATTTTCTCCGTCGCGCATGTGGTGAACAATCATTTGCTTATTGGCCATGTTATCAAATTCTTTTGCCGGAACCGAAAATTGCCATACAAATTTGTTTCCCATATTAACCATATCGCTAGGTGTCCCGAAATACTTCAGGTCTCCACGGTTAATTACGGCAACCTGGTTACATGAGCTCGAAATATCTTCGATAATATGCGTTGAGAAGATTACAATTCTCTCGCGGCTGAGTTCTACCAAAAGGTTACGGAAACGGATACGTTCGCGCGGGTCGAGGCCAGCTGTTGGCTCATCAACAACCAAAATACGCGGCAAATTCAATAATATTTGTGCAATTCCGATTCGTTGTTTCATACCCCCTGAGAAGGATCCGATTTTATCATTCCGGCGTTCGTACATATGCACGTTTTTCAGTACATAGTCCAAACGCTCGTTTCTTACTTTGGTATCCTTTATTCCTTTTAGGATTGCCTGGTAATCGAGAAATTCCCATGCCGACATGTTTTCGTAAGTTCCGAAAGCCTGTGGCAGATAGCCGATCAATCCCTGCAACTCCTCCCGATACTTTTGTGTATCAAGTCCGTTGATCCAGATTTTCCCGTAGCTCTGTTCCAGAATACCAGTAATAATTCGCATCATGGTTGATTTTCCGGCCCCGTTTGGCCCCAGTAGCCCAAACATTCCGGTTTTTATTTCAAGCGAAACTCCGTTTAGCGCCCTGAAAGGTTTCTTACGTTTACCAACCACCGGTATCTGGCGTATCATTGTAAAATAGGCACGGCGCAAACCACCAAGCCGTCCTTCAATACGGGCAATGTTCAGGTTCTTTTTCTGAATGTATTCGGCCGAGCTGTAAATAATCAGCAGGATGTACCAGATGATACCTACAAAAATCACCATTCCGAGGTTATCCCAGTTTTTGAAGAAAACGAAAAGAAAGACTGCCGGAACTCCCCAGAAAATCAGGTTATAAATCCACTTGTTCAATTTCAGGTACAGGTTTTTCCCACTTGCTTCGTGTTTATTAATAAGCACCTGCTGTACCGGAATCCGTAAGAACATAAGAAAGAAAAATACACCATGAGAAAGAATCCACATCCAAAGCCCGCTTTCCAGGTAAAAGAATGTAAAATAGACCAGGAATCCGAAAAGAGGCAGTTGCCAAACCATATCGTAAAAATCGCGCAGATGTTTGTAATCGTTTGTTAATCCGGCACGTTCCCTTATTTTAATTCCCGATTTCCACTCGCGAACAAAACGAGAGTCGCGGTCATAAATCTTTACCAGTTTTTGTACTTTGATCCGGATTGGCTCATTTTCGTCGATTACCTTTTCATTGGCTTGGCGAAGGCTTGTCATTACAAATGCAACAACACCCGGCACCAGAATAATGAGGAGCATAAAATCGAGTAATTGCCAGAGAAAACTATCTACTTCGAAGTAAACCAGCACTGCACCAACAACAAAAACAGTCAGCATTCCGGCCTTTAAACCCCAATGCAACGATTTTATCCAGTTTAGCGAATTTTCAAGCCCTGCATAAAGCGTTGGAATAAACACCAGTGTAAGTATTGTACTTAACGAAAGGCCCCCAATTACGGTAATGGCAAACGGTGCCCCAATAGCGCCAACATATTCAGCCTGTCCCATTGCCAGCGGGAATAAAGCTACAATGGTTGTAATGGCGGTAATAAGAATCGGGCGTACACGCGAAAGTCCTGCTGTCATTAATGCCCTTGACTTTCGGAAGCCACGTTTTCGAAGAATATTGGTATAATCGATCAGTATAATACCATTGTTTACCACCACCCCAATCAGAATAATAAAACCCATTAAAGTGTTGGCATTGAAAAGACTGTTCCCGGTAAAAATAAGTGCCAGGAAAGAACCGATGGCTGCCAGCGGAATCGAGAACATCAGTACAAATGGTGTTGAAAGCGATTCGAAAACCGAAGCCAGAATCATCAGGATCAGAATAAAGGCGGCGGCAATCAGAAATTTGAATTCGGAGTACTGGTCTTCTTCATGTATAACCTGTACCGCCACTCCCGGAGGCAATTTGTATGCCCCGATAATGTCGTCGATTTCAAGCCGGTAAGCCTCCAGCAGATCTTTTGAATCTTCTGCTTCACTCACAAAACGGTAATTCAGTTCGATCTGTTTTTCCTGGTTTACACGTGTTATACTGGCCATTCCCTGGGCATATACCAGGTCTGCCAGGTCCTGCAATTCATAAGTGGCCCCCTGGTTATTACTAATTTGCAGGCGGCGCAAGTCTTCAATTCCTTTTTGCGAATTATCTTCTTCTTCCTCCCCTTCCGGAAGCTTCTCCTTTATTACAATTTCATATTCTTCTGTTCCTTGTTTGAAATTTACTCCCGAAGTAAATTCACTTGTAAAAGTTCGAAGGTCGGATGAGATATTATTTAGTGTAACTCCGTATTCAGTAAGTAAAAGCTGATTAAAAAAGAGGTGCACTTCGGGCCGGTTCCGCGATACACTCACATTGGCCCGGCGGATTGATTCGAGATCTTCGATGTAATAAAGCAAATCTTCAGCAACGCCTTTCATTACGTCAAAGTTTTCTCCTTTGATAACAATGCGTTCCTGGTTACTTCCAATTCCCATAAACTGGGCAAATCCCTGTGATCCGGAGCGTCCTCCTCCGCCACCACCTCCGCCACCGCGGAAACTGGAGCTGGAAGTAGGCGCCTCCAGGCTAATCTCTGCCTGTGAAATACCTTTTACACGATCTTCCACATCTTTCTTTATTTCGGCAATGCTACGGTCGTCAATGTCTTTGTAATCGTCCACCAGAATAAAGGTCAGAATTGCTTCTTCTTCCTCAATCTTTGAAATCAGGTCTTTCTTTTCCTTTACATCTTCCAACCGGCTTTCCACCTCGGCAACAACCTTGTCGGTTGCTTCGAGTGTTGAACCGGTGGGCATGGTAACATACACCGAGAATTGTGTTTCTTCCACTTCGCTCAGGTTGTTTACACTTACTGCCAGCACAATAAATACGGTTAGGAAGAATACAACGATTGCCCCGATAATGGTTTTTCCCGGAACACGCATACTTGCTTTCAGTAATAAAATGTAAATCTGAATGATGCGGTTATTCGTCGTTACTTTCTCGTAAAATATGTTGTGCTGCCGTTTGCCTTTTAAGAGCAAATGTGCGCCCATTGGTATTAGCAACAGGGCAACAAACAGCGAAACCATGAGCGTTGAAATAATGGAAACCCCCACATGATTTCCCAGCAGTTTTACCATGTAATCGGTAGAGAATACAAAAGGCAGAAAAACAGTGATGGTGGTAAGCGTAGCAGCTAAAATAGAACGCCATACTTCCTGAGTTCCCTGTGTAACAGACTTTTCGGGGCTCATGTGATTCCCCGATAAGCGATAAATGTTCTCCAGTACCACAACACTGTTGTCGAGCAGCATCCCGATTGCCAAAACCAAGCCTACCAGTGTTAAGCTGTTCAGCGAAATATTAAAAGCATAAAACAGGTTGAAGGCAGTAAAAACCGAGATGGGCATTGCCAGCGCAATAAACGATACAATTCGCATGTTTTTGAGGAACATCCACAAAACAAAAATTGCAAGTAAACCACCCACCAATGCCAGGTTAATAATCTGATCGATATTTTTCTCCATCGTTTCGGCCAGGTTAGTTTGCACTACAATCTCCACATCTTTTGATGCCAGCTTTTCATTCAATGCCGCTATCTGGTCCTGTACTTTATGCGACAAATCGATAAGATTGGCCTGCGAGTCGCTTACCAATAACATCGAAACCGCATCGAGCCCGTTTATACGACTAATGGAAGTCTCTTCCTTTACACCAAAAAACACATCGGCAACATCTTTTAAAAAGATCGGACCGTCGGCCACCACAATATTTTCGATGTCTGAAACATTGTCGTACTCTGCCGTTACATGTACAAAGTATTTCTTATCCGACTCGTGCAAATAACCTGCAAAAGTGCGGTTTTGCGAGTTTCCGGAAATAGCACTACTAATTTGCGCCGGGGTGATTCCGTAGGCTTCGCAGGCAGCAGCATCGTAGGTAACTTCTATCGAGCGCTCTTTCCCTCCGTAAACCGAAACAGAGGCTACTCCGTCAACATTTTCGATTTCTGAAGTTATTTCCTGGTCAACAATATTACGAACGCGGTCAACACCACCACTCCCTCGAACCTGCAATTCCATAAACTGGTTGGTGAGTTGCTCAATATCCACTTTGTTAACCACCACAACAAAATTATCGTCAAGACTGGCACTTGCCATGTCAATCTTTTCCTGCAATTTCAGGAATGTATATTTAAAGTTGACGTTTTGTTTGAAATTAACCTGAATGGAAGCCGACTGATTATTAATAAACGACTCCATGCTTTCAATGCCTTCCATGGTGCCAATGGCACCTTCAATCGGGATCACTGCCTGGTTTTCCATGTATTTTGGATCTACCTGGGTGCGCGACTGAATCTGCACATAAAGCATGGGCAGTTCGGCATTGGGCATTAATTCCACCGGAAGCCTTTTATAGGAGATATAACCAAGCATGGTTAACCCTAAAAAGAGCATACTGATGAATATTTTTCTATGTATGATGAATTTCATTTTTCTTCGTTTTGCGGAAGTTTTTAAGTAAAAACAGTAAGACTTCCCTTTCTTACATTCATCAACCTATTCAGTAACTTCGGCCGCCGGTCTATCTTCCGGCTTTACAAACATTTCCCTTACGCGGTCGAGCACATCGTACACACAAGGAATTACAACCAATGTTAACAGCGTTGATGTAACCAAACCTCCTACAACTGCCAGGGCCATTGGTGAGCGCAACGAGGCGCTTTCGCCAAAACCAACTGTAAGCGGTAGCAAAGCAAGAATAGTGGTTAAACTGGTCATGATAATTGGGCGGATACGTTGTTGCCCCGCCTGCAGGATTGCCTGTACACGGTCCATTCCGTCTTTTCGCAACTGGTTAATCCGGTCCACCAAAATAATGGAGTCGTTTACCGCTATCCCCACCAGCATAATCACCCCAATAATTGCCATTATATTGATGGTTTTCCCGAGGATGAAAAAGATGAGGATTGTTCCTACAACCGCAAGTGGAATGGTAAGCAGAATTGTAAACGGATGTATCAGCGACTCGAACTGGGAAGCCAACACCATATACACCAAAATAATTGACAACAGAAGCGCAAAGGCCAGGTTATCCAGCGATTCCTGTCTTTTTTCTTCTTCACCGGTTACCATAATCCGATAATTGGGCTGTAAGTCGATACCGGCAGTAGCTTCTCGAATTTCTTTTGAAACATGGTCGAGTGCAAAGCCATTCTCCATCTGAGCAGTTACTTTTCCCAGCCGGTTTTGGTTTCTGCGAATAATTTCTTTAGGCGAAACACCGTAAGAAATATCGGCGATTTCATTTAAACGAAATACCTGATCGCCCGAGGTGATAAGAAATGAATTTATCTCATCAATCCCTTTTTCGGGAACCTTAATGGTAATGTCCTGCATTTCGCCGTTTCTTTCCAGTTCACCGGCTTCTTTTCCTTCCAGTTGTTCCTGTATTTGGCTGATAACGGTAGCGATGTTGATCCCGTAAATTCCGGCACGCATCCTGTCCACTTTTATTTCCACTTCCGGCGCGCCGTCTTCAATCGATGTTTTTATGTTGAAAAGACCATTGATTCCCTGCATTTTTTCTTTTACCTGGTTCACAACGCTTTCAATTTCATCCATTTCTTCACCCCGTACTTCTACAACCACCGGAGCATCTTCTGTTCCCAGTATGGATTGTAGCGCACTCTCTTCCTGAGAGAAACTAAGTTCCAGCCCTTCGATATTGGCGGTAAGATTATCGAGTGTTTTTACAATACTTTCGGTAGATACTGTGGCATCGTTTTTCAGAATAACTTTTAATTCTGCCGTATTTTCACCCTGGAAAACAGTACTTGCATCGCCTGTAATTCCGGTTGACGGGCCTGCCTGCGAATATATCGTTGCCAGATTTTCACCCAGATAATCGATCAGTATATTCTCAATATTTTTAACGGTTGACTCCGTACGTTCCAGTTTTGTACCCTCCTGCAATTTCAATTCAACCGTTAACTCGCGGGTTTCGGTTTTTGGCATAAACTCGGTCCCGATAAATGGAATCAGCAAGGCCGATGCGGCTATTGAAGCAGTTGTAATAATAATAACCAACCATTTTGCTTTTAGTACTTTTTCGAGAAAACGCCCGTAACCTCCCATTTTTATGGATTTGGCCTTTAGAGGCGCTTTTTTGTTCCGGTAAAAACGATGGTACATCATCGGTATCAGAAAAATGGCAACTACCAGCGACGAGATCAAAGAGAAAGCTACTGTCCATGCCTGGTCTTTAAATAATTCGCCCGATGCACCGTGCAGATATACGATGGGCAGGAATACAATAATGGTAGTAAGTGTTGATGCGGTAATTGCTCCTCCCACCTGTGCTGTTCCGGAAATGGCCGCTTCGCGCACACTCATCCCGTTTTCGTGGTTTCGGAAGATATTCTCCATAACAACAATGGCGTTATCTACCAGCATACCGGCGCCCAGTGCAAGCCCGCCCAAAGTCATAATATTGATGGTGAGGTGGTTAAAGTACATCAGGTTGAAAGTGGCAATAATCGATATCGGAATTGCAACACTTACAATTAATGTGGTTCCAACTCTTCTCAGGAAAAGGAAAAGAATAAAAACTGCCAATAAAATACCGATGAGTGCTGTTTCCTGCACTTCGCCGATGGCGCTGCTGATAAAACGTCCCTGGTTGGTTACCACCGTTAGTTTATAACCGGGCAATGCTTTTTCGATGGAAACCAAAGCTTCGTTGATCTGCTCCACCGATTTTACGGTATTGTATTTTGTTTCTTTAAAGATTGACAGGCCCACACAGCGTTCTCCGTTAATGTGTACAATGTTGGTGGGCTTTTTATTTCCTACATAAACCCGGGCTACATCTTTCAAATAAACCGGGGCCATCTCACTGCTTGAATTTTGCCCGGTTGTTTCACTTGAAACAGCTTTGTAGCCTACAATCAGGTTTTCAAAATCTTCGATCGACTGCAACATCGAAACCCCTTTTACAATGTATTGGGTTCCCATATCAGTAATACGGCCTCCGGAAACATTCCGGTTGAAATTCTCAATCCGGCTCGAAACTTCGTCCATCGTAAGTCCCTGTGCTTCTAAACGATACGCATCGGTTTCAATAATTATTTCGCTTTCTTCCTGGCCCGATAGTTCTACTTCGGCAACACCTTCCAAACGCACCAATTCGTTACGGATGTAGTTTTCGGCTACCTTCCGTATTTCATTCATATCGGTAATTTCATTGTGTGTAAGGCCAATGAGCATCACCGGAGTAGTATTCGGGTCGTGTTGGGTAATCTTCAGTTCGTCTATTTCTGAATTTTGGGTAAGTGTATTCAGCGCTTTTTGCAGGTCGAGAAAAGCCTCGTCCATATCTTTGTTCCATGCATATTCCACGGTAATTTGTGCCGAGCCAACGCGCGAAACGGAAGTTACCTGAATCACATCAGACTGGCGGATTGCCAAGGCTTCGATGTTCTCCACAAACTGTTTTTCCATTTCTTCGGGCGGCCTTTCACCCGAAGTCACTTCCACAAAAATGCGGGGAGAATTCAGGTCCGGGAAAAGGTCAACTCCCAGTTTATCGTACGAAATATAGCCCAGGAGTACAACTCCCAATACTACCATCAGCACGGTAACCGGATAGTTAACAGAAAATTGAGTTAATTTCTTCATAATAAAAAGTTAGAAGTTGGAAGCATGAAGTTGGAAGTGTTGACGCTTCTCTGTTCCGGCTTCCGGCTTTATTATAAAATCACTTTTACTTTCGAGTTATCGCGGAGTGTTTCGTAGCCTTTAATGATCAAACGATCGTTTGGAGCAAGTCCTTCCACAATCTCAATTTCATCCTGGTTGGAAATTCCGGTGGTAATACGGCGGTCGTCGGCAGAACTGTTGCGGCCAACTACAAAAACATATTTTCCGCGCGAACCCGACATGATTATATTTTTTGGAATAACGACTACACTGTCTTTTTGTGCTGTAATAATGTTTGCTTTTATAAACATTCCCGGACGAAGTTTCAATTCCGGATTATCGATCTGCAGTTTTCCGGCAAAGGTGCGTGTTTCGTCGCTGATTACCGGCGACAATTCGCTAACGTGCCCCTGTAAAGTATCTTCGGTGAGGGTGTAATTGGTGATCAGCACATTCTGTCCCACTTCTATTTCTGATATATTTTTTTCCGGAAGATTTATTTCCACGTACATCTGGTCGTAACTCATCAGTTTTACCATCGATTGTCCCGATGCAACACGTACACCTTCAGTATAATATGGGAGTTCAACAATAACCCCGGCAAAAGGAGCAACAACCTTCATTTTGGCCAACTGAATCTGAGCATTCTCGTAACTGTTTTGTGCATCGATCGACGAAACTTCCGAATTTCTCAACTCGCGAAGCGTAACACCGCCTTTTTCGTACAGCGATTTTTGTTTGTCGTATTCCTGCTGAGAAATTTCAAGATTGAGTTTTTTCGATTCGAGCGAAAGTCCGTTCAGGTACTCTTCATTTTCGAATTTAATAATCGCCTGTCCTTTTTCAACACGGTCGCCTAATTTGAATTTACGCCCAGTTTTGGGGTTCACCTGCAATTTATAATCTCCCTGAATTTCGGAAGTAAGTTCGGTTTCCGACTTTGCTTTGGCAGTACCCGTGGTAGTTATAAATTGCTGAATGCTTTTTAACTTGATACCCTCAACTGAAACCGGAACAGCAAGGTCGCTGCTCTCAGACGATGGCTGATTGTTACACGAAATGGCGCTTACAACAATAAAAGCCAGGTAAAGTAATTTTATATTCTTCATTTTTCTACGTTTTTTCAATGGTTATTTTTTGTTCTCGGTGAGATAAAGTTCGGCGGGTAAAATTCGTTCTCCTTTTTCAAAATCGTACAACGACTGGATTTTCAGGTTTAGCAATTCAATTTTATAATTGATAAGCGCCTGGCTAAAAGAGATCTTTTTTTCCGACAACTGTGTTTGATACAGATTCAAATCCATACCGGTCAGGTCGCCGTTTTCGTAACGCTCCAGGTTAATCTCGTAGGTTAACTGTGCGTTGCGTTCGTTTTGCTTGGCAATATCAATTTGTGTTAGCTGGTTTTGTAAGTTGCGATACACCTGGCGTATATCAACAACAATCTGCTTTTTCTCTTCCGAAAGGTTGAGTTCCTGCGAACGGATCGATGCTTCGGCAGCGGCAATACGTGCTTTCTTTTCTCCCCAGTCGAAAATCGGGATATTAAAGCTCACACCTACCGACGGGCTTTTGGTTGGGTTTTGGTAAATATTACCCAGCTTTTTGTTGTCGCCGGTAATCCCGAAACGCAGGTTCATTTCACCTTTAAATTCGTTTAAGGCTTTGGTTTCAATTAAGCTGAACTGACTATTTTCCACATCAATTTCGCGCTGACGAAGTTCCATCCTCGAATCCAGTCCGTTTTGAATAGCCAGGTCGAGATCAATTTTTACAGGATTGGCACTGATGTCGGTCAGAATCATAATATCCTGGTACAAATCCATACCCAGGTAAAGCTTTAACTGATCTTTGGCATTTTCGAAACTTACCTCATCGTTTTGTACACTCGATTTGGCCGTTGAAAGGTTCAACTCTGCCTGGTATTGTTCTTCTTTGGCCGCTAATCCTGCATTTACTTTATTAACAATAATATCGTAGCTTTTCTGGGTATTTGTAAGCTCTTCTTTTGCAATGTTCAGGTTCATTTGCGCCATGTAAACATTGTAGAAATACTGGGTTACATTTCGCTCCAGGTTTAATCGCTGAATGGCATAACTGATGTTGGCATTTTCAAGGTTCAACTCCAGTTGTTTGAGCTCCATCTTTAAACGGTTATAGGTAAAAAGCGGCTGATTCAGGTTCAAATACAGGTTGTTAAAAAATACTTCGCTCCTGTTTTCGTCGGCAGAAAGGGTTGACTTACTGCTCGACCAGCCAAACTCGTTGGTAAGAGAGATGGTTCCATCGGTTGGAAGAATAGGTTGAGAAATGGTAAACAAGGTGTTTGACTCAATATTCTCGTTGGTGTACCATTCCGAAAAACGGCTGTCGAACCGGCGTTGGTTACTGTAGTTTACCGGATTTACTTCGAGCGAGAACCGTGATTTTAATGCTGCACGCTGTGCTTCCAAACTCTTCTGATAGCGCTCCAGGTTTAGCAACGAAAGTTGAAGGTCGGGGCTGCCCGTTTCGGCTATACTCAAAGCTTTTGCAAGGGTAAGCGCTTCCTGCGCCCGGCTTGTAAAAACACTCGTTGCCAGAAACAGCAGCAAAAGAATGATTTTCTGAAATTGTTTAATTTTGATTTTTTTCATTTCTATGCTTGATTTAATTGACTTACTGTTCAACAATTTTCACCGCATCGGCAAACACCATTCTTAGCTGTGATTTATTTGTTAATTCAATTTTTGCGGTGTCGGGCGAAAAATAAAAGGTTCCCAAATGGTTCCAGCCCGCCTCGGCATTTTGATAATCCAGTGCAGCTTCTTCCGTTCCGTCGTCGGCGTGAATATTAAAATTGTAGTTTCCTTTTTCCTCATTCCGGTCGCGGCCACGCATCCGTGTTTTATACAAATGAAAATACACATCGTAATAGCCTGCTTTTGCAACCGGCACATTCCATGTTGCCACCTGGTCGCCTTCACCACCTTTTATGTAATATCCCGAGCGGATGTACTCACCATAAAATTCGTCGTTTGTTACGGCAGTCCAACTGGTATTTGGCCTCCACCAGTTAACTCCCTGGTATCTGCGGGTTTGCTCTTTTTCTTTCACAATCAGCTTTTCGAGTAAACTTACCTGCTCGTTCCTGGTAACCGAGAATTCGGGATCTTCGTTATCTACCACTATTTCGTTTGGCAGTTTAAACTGAACCGGTACATCGGTAACAAGCTCTTTTTCTTCGGGCCTTGCTTTTGGATCTTCCTCAATCTCGCGGAAAAACTCCATCATGGTTTGCGGAATATTTTTCGAGGTCATAGTATTGATTATAACCATTCTTGGGTCTCCTTCAAAAAGGTAACTCAAATCTTTGGTTTGATGTGCTTCGAGGAAAACAAGTTTGGTGATCGCATCGTCGCTACCGCCGCCCCGGGGGCCAAAACCTCCGCCTCCTCCCAGTCGGAACGTAAGTTTTACCATTCCATCCACATCCGAAAAGTTGGTTATTTTGGTACTGATCATTGTTTGCATGGCTTCACCACTTTTAGCCTTTACCGCCTTTACCGGGGCAATTAAATAACCCGGAAGCGATTTGGCTTTAAACCAGTCGTCCATAATCGGCACCAGCTGAATACCAAAAGCTTCGTTAATTTGCTTGTCAAATTCTTCAAAACTAATGTTCTTGAATTTGTTCTCAGCCAGAATTTTGCGCAGAAAATCTTCAAATTCGGTTTGCCCGGCCTTCCACTGTATCTGTGAGAAAAGTACATCACCTTTTAACTTAATAACATTGTCAACAATATCTTGCTGATCCGGATCGGCCAGTACCTGTTCAAAAGTTTCGTCCTGCAGCGCAATATTGGCCAGCACATCTTCACTTTCACCATTCATATTCCCCATAAAGATGGAGCGCATATCAAGGTTTTGGCTTTTCAGGTAGGCTTCAAATACCCGGTTGGTAATTGGCCATCTGTCAGATTGGATATTGTTTTGAAAGTTGTATAGCATCGGGAAAATGTAATACGGGTTTCCCGTCTGTTGTACGGTCATTTCTCCCCTTCTGAAATTGCGGTTATCTTCCGTTTCCTCGGTAAACTTTCTAAGAAATCCGTGCAACGACTGAATCTCTTTATCCTGATCGGTCATGTCATTTCCTCTTCCGCCCGGGCCGCCCCAGCGCCCCATAAATTCTTTTTGTTTTTTGAAGTCGGCTTCACGCATCATAAAACCTTTTTCGGCAATAAAAACCTGTTCGGGCTGAACTGCCTCCTGAATTGATGACCACATGCGACCATAGGTTTTAAACTGGGCCGGAACTTCTACAACTGACAGCCTTTTTTCGCTAAACTCCAGGTTATAGGTTCTTACAAAATCTTCGAAGCGCTCTTTTATAACCGCCGGAATTGTATCTTTTGACTCTTTAAACTCTTGCGAAAAATAATCGTGCCCGTCAATATACCAAAGGCCGAATTCTACCTTATCCCCTTCTATTTTCTTTTGTTTGTAATTCCCAATGGTTAGTGAAACCTGTGTTAGCGGATTTTCATTTTCAAAATTAAATTCTCCGGCCGAAACTTCGTTGATTACTCCCTGCGATATCGCTTTCAGTCCGGGTGTTGTTTTTACTTTCAGTTCAAAACGGGTAAACTGTGGCTGATGCCAGCTCACATTCGTTGAACTATAGGTAACACCTGCTTTGGGATACCAGTTTGCCTCTTTGGTGAGCAACACGTATTCGGGCTCAATAAAAGCATAACGCTTGTCAACATTCAGCACAAACTTTCCATATTTTTGCATCCGGGTTTCTTCGTCAATATCAAGGTAGCAGTAGGTTTCATCGATCGATCCTGAATAAGTAAAATCAATCAAGGTACTGTCGCCGGGCAATAGATTTATTTTGTCAGAAATAATTACAAGTTGTTTGTCGCGCAGAAACGGCGTTGTTGTTCCGTTTATTTTAAGGTCCGAAATATCAAGCCCGCCGTTCAAACTAAATATCAGCTTATGAATGGGCTTTTTCGTATCGTTTAAAACCTTCATGTCAGAGCTCACCTCAATCGTTTTTCCTTTATGCGTAACATTTAATGCATTTGAAACGACCGAAACTGAGGGCTCACTTACATATTTATTGTTGAGTTCAACAACCTCGCCCCTTATTTTCTCTGCATTTTTAAAATAATGAATATGATTAAATGCCAGGTAACCGGCACTACCAATAAAAATAACACCAAAGATTAACGAAAACCAGGTCATTGATTCGGATTGTGGCAGCCTTTTCAGCAGAAATATGGTTAGAAAAATAAAGCCGGCACCAAGTCCAAAATAGATTCCGCGATGGGCCAGAATTACCGCCAGGTTACCAAATCCAACTATATCGGAGCTCAACATCGGGATGTTAAAAGCCATATAATCGAAGATGTAGTAAAACTTATCCTGAATAAGAAAGAGGGTTATTCCGATGTAGCCAAGCACCAGTACAAATGTGATGGCTTGGTTGCGGATTAAAATCATAAACAGAAACGACAAGCCCATAATAAAAACCAGTGTAGGCACACTGATCAAAAGCAGATAAAATACATAGGCTGCCCAGTTTACAACTGTTCCTTCGGTAAGCATATTAAAAACCAGCGCCAGAATAACCACTGCAATATTCAGCACCATAAAAACCTGCATATTGCCAAGTGTTTTCCCAATTACGTATTCACCGTTGGTCATCGAACGCATATAAATCACTTCCGTGGTATCAAGTTTTTTATCGCGCTTTAAAAAATCGGATGCAAGAAAAACAGCAATTACCGCCTGTGCCACGTTCAGGATCAACAGGTTGAAATAAGGGATAGCACTGGGAATGGCACGAATAGCCCATCCCTGGTCTCCACCTCCCTGGATAACCATCCCGAAGTTCATTCCGAATAAAACCACCAAAGAGAGTACGCTAAAAATCCGGAAAAACCAGCTGCGAAACAGTGTTTTTCGCTCGTACTTTGCAATAGAAAAAATATTGTGTAGCGATATCATCTTTTATTGAATTAGGCGTTCGACCATTGATTTAATTTGTTTTCCATGAAATGAACATAGGCGTGTTCCAGGTTCGGGGCAATTGGTTTACCCTGGTAACCGTTAATGTCGTTGGCTACCACCTGAACCTCCCACCCTCCATCGATCGGAATGGTAGAGATTACCGGGTATTTTTCATTTATTTCGAGGTATTCGTGTTCGGTGGCCTCAATCTGCCACACATTGCCTTCTGCTTCTTTAATCAGCTGTTCGGGCGAACCGGTAAATGCAAGTTTCCCTTGGTTAAGCAACGCCATATTGTCGCAGGTACTCGAAATATCTCCTACAATGTGCGTGGAAAGAATGATGATAACATCGCGTGTACTAATGGTCGAAAGCAGGTTGCGGAAACGGATACGTTCTTCGGGGTCGAGACCGGTTGTGGGCTCATCTACAATAATAACCTGAGGGTCGTTAATCAGCGCCTGAGCAATTCCCAGCCGCCGTTTCATACCTCCTGATAGTTTGTTGGCATTCCGGTCGCGGGCTTCAAAAAGCCCCACTTCTTCCAGCATCTGATCAACTGCCGTGCGGCGTGCTGCTCCGTTTTTCATTCCCGATAACCGAGCGGTATAATCCAGAAACTCATAAGTTTTCAACTTCGAAAAAAAGGCAAAATCCTGCGGAAGATAGCCCAGCATCGAACGGATCTCCCTTCTGTTTTTTGACAACTCCAGATCGTTAAAAAACACTTTGCCGTTGGTTGGTTTCATCAAGGTAACCAATATTCGCATCAGGGTTGACTTCCCGGCTCCGTTGGGGCCCAGCAACCCGAACATCCCGTTGGGGATATCCAGATTCAGATTTTTAATGGCGTAGCTGCCACCTTTATAGATCTTGTTCAGATTTTCGATTCGTATTTGCACAGCACTATCATAAGGTTAATAACTTGGTCTTTGACTGTAGAAGCCTACAATCGTTTAATCATGTTAGTCGAGAAAGGTGATTAAAATTACATTCAGAGGTCATTGAATGATTGATTATCTTTTCTCTATTCTCTAAATCATTGCTATCCGGTTAAAAGGAGAGATTACTTCGCTCTACTCTTTATCGGACAACAGGGAGATTTTACAGAAAATACAATCAGGCTATGACTATAAGCTGTAAACATGTTTGCGGTGCTAACGTTAAAGTACTTTCAGAAAAAGAAAACAGAAACTCCTGAAAAAACTTAACGTTTCATAATCCCGTAGCAAATAATTTTCAGGATAATATCAACGCTCCGTTCCAGGTTAACATCGCCATAATAACCGGCAGTAAGCGGCATTTCAAGGCCTTTGATAGCGGTTGTAATCCCAATTGCCGCTAAGTTAAAATCATAAATCTCGAACTCGTTTTTACGAACACCTTCAATCAGAATTCGTTTGATCATCCTGATTTCATCCTGCTCGTATTTTATCTTTACTTCGTCGATAAAACCTACCGCTGTAATGTCGTTTTCGATGGCATGATAAAAATTAGCCAGGTTACGAAAGGTGGCCAGCTTTGTAAGAATATAGTCGCGCAGTTTATCTACCGGGTCGGTATTACGGTTGATCACAATTTCAAGCTCATGAGCCAGAATTTCAACCTCTTTCATTATTACTGCCTGAAAAAGGTCTTCTTTACTTTTGAAATAGTAATACAACGAACTTTTCCCCTTACGCACTGCATTCGCAATATCGTCGAGTGTCGTTTTTTTAAAACCGTATTTACTGAAAATTTCGCGAGCGATTTTTAGGATGTTCTCGCGATTAGCATCTCTTTTGTTCCCGTTTTTGCCAAGATCGTGCATTGCCTGTTATTTAACGAAAAATATCAACAAATATAATTATTTATTTTGCCGGAAGAACTTTTTAGAATTTTAAAATCGAAAAGACGATAAAATACCCAACTCTCTCAAAACCCCTATTTTATTCATTTTTATGGAGTTGATTTTTCGAAAGTGTCGGGCATCTCGTTTTTTGCCAAACGAAAATCGAGTTGTTTACGTTCCAGGTTGGTTCTCCACACCTTAACATTTATCGCTTCTCCCAGTTGGTAAGTATTATGCGAATGACGCCCAACGAGCATATAGTTACGTTCGTCAAAAATATAGAAATCGTCATCCAACTCTGAAATCGGGATCATTCCTTCAATTTTGTTTTCCAGCTCTACATAAATCCCCCAGTCGGTAACGCCCGATATTGTTCCCGCATATACTTTCCCCAAATGATCCTGCATAAATTCTACCTGCTTGTATTTAATTGAAGAACGTTCGGCATTGGCTGCTTTCGATTCCATATCGGATGAATGCTTGCAGAGGTCTTCGTATTTCTGTTCGTTGGCCGATCGTCCGCCGGCCAGGTACTTTTCGAGTAAACGGTGCACCATCATATCGGGATAACGACGGATTGGGGATGTGAAATGTGTATAATATTCAAAAGAAAGTCCGTAGTGCCCGATGTTTCGGGTAGAATAGGCCGCTTTTGCCATGGAGCGTATCGCCAGGGTTTCAACCACATTTTGCTCGTTTCTGCCTTTAACGGTATTAAGCAAATTATTTAACGAAGTAGCAATGGCTTTAGGCGTTGTTAACTGAATGCCATATCCAAATCGTTTTATAAAAGTATTGAATGAAACCAGTTTGTCGGGGTCGGGTTTATCATGAATACGATAAACAAAGGTTTTGGCTTTGTTTTTATCTGAAACCTTTCCGATAAATTCGGCTACTCTTTTGTTGGCCAACAACATAAAGTCCTCAATCAGCTTATTGGCCTCTTTTGCTTCTTTAAAATAAACCGACAAAGGCTTTCCTTTTTCATCGATGTTGAATTTTATTTCAACCCGGTCAAAAGCAATTGAGCCGGATTTAAACCGTTCTTCCCGAAGTTTTACTGCCAGTTCGTTCATTTTCAGCAATTCTTCCGAAAAATCGCCAGTCCCGGTTTCTATAATCTCCTGCGCTTCTTCGTAGGCAAAACGACGGTCGGAATATATCACCGTTTTACCAAACCACTCTTTTCTGATTTCTGCATTTTCGTTAAGCTCAAAAACCGCTGAAAAACACAACTTTTCTTCGTTTGGCCGAAGTGAGCAAACACCGTTCGAAAGCCTTTCGGGCAACATCGGCACAACCCGATCGACCAGATAAACCGAGGTGGCACGGCTCCGTGCTTCATCTTCAATAATGGTATTGGGGCGTACATAATGTGTTACATCGGCAATGTGGACACCTACCTCCCAGTTTCCGTTACTGAGCTTTTTTAGGGAGAGTGCATCGTCAAAATCTTTGGCATCAACAGGGTCGATGGTAAAAGTGGTGGTTTTTCGAAAATCGCGCCGCTTTTTAATTTCTTCCTCCGGAATCTCCAGCGGAATTTTCTCGGCTGCTTTGTCAACATTCTCCGGAAATTTATGGGGAAGTTCAAATTCAGCCAGTATGGCGTGCATTTCTGCATCGTTATCACCGGTGTCTCCGAGCACCTCTTTTATTTCGCCAAAAGGATTTCGTGCATTTGCCGGCCAGTCACTAATTTCGGCAATGGCCTTTTGTCCGTCTCTGGCACCGTTTAATTTTGCCTTCGGAATAAAAATATCAAAACCCACTTTCCCGGTTGGAGTCAGGAAGGCAAAATTTCTGGATACCTGAACCGTTCCAACAAATACTGACTTGGCGCGTTCAACAATCTCTTTTACCTCGCCTTCATAATCATGCTTTTTACGGCGGGCAAACACATGCACCTGCACTTTATCACCTTCCATCGCGTGGTTCAGGTTACGCGAAGTAACAATTACCGGGCGGTCGAGCTCGTCGCTCACCACATAGGCAAATCCCTGCGGCTGCATTTCAACCTTTCCGCAAACTGTACCGGTACGGGCTTTAAACTTATATTTTCCACGTGCTACCAAATCCAGGTAATCATCATCGGCCAGCTCTTGTAAAACAATATTTACCAGTTTACGAGTTTCCGGATCCCGGATTCCGAGCGAACCCGATATTTGACGATAATTTACTGTTTTCCCGGGATCTTCATATAAACCGGAAAGGATAACACTTTTTAGTTTTTTCTTATTGAAAGTAGTGGTTTTCCGCTGTTTGTTGCGTTGGTTCTTTTTTTTCTTTGCCATTGTTTCACAATAATTTCACCAATCCAAGTTAATATAATTCTGCGATAAGCACTATTTCCTCAAAGTTTAGTTCTAAAAATTTTTCAGACAATTGATTTCAGTTACACCCCGGGTTAAATTAATAAAGCTTAACATCAAGAGTGAACAGGAATTTGTATGTTTGTAGCCAATTTCAACACATGAAGCTGAAAGGGAAAATACCACTTATTATTATAGCCGGCCTTGCATGGGTCGTTGTTATTTCGTCGTGTGCAAACATAGGAATGCCTGAAGGCGGGCCAAGGGATTCGGTCCCTCCGGTGTTACTGGAAACAAACCCCAACCTTAGAGAGCTGAATTACAAGGGTAAAGATGTGCGTTTTACTTTTAACGAATACATTATGCCCGATGAGATATCGGAATCGCTGGTTATTTCGCCCCCATTAAAAAAACGGCCGATTATACGTACCAAATCGAAAACCCTGATTGTTCAGTTTAATGAAGAACTGAAAGACAGCGCTACCTATTCGCTCGATTTTAAAAACTCGATTGTTGACAACAACGAAAAAAACCCAATGGAGAACCTGCGTTTTTCGTTTAGTACCGGCCCTGTGTACGACTCGCTGCGAGTAGCCGGCCGGGTGGTTAACTCGTTTAATATGGAGCCCATCGAAAAGGGACTTGTATTATTGCAAAGCAACCTGCATGATTCGGCAGTTTTTAAAGTAATTCCGGATTATATTGCCAAGACCGACGAAAACGGGTTGTTTATGATTGATAATATTGCACCCGGCTCTTATCACCTTTTTGCAATAAACGACCAGAATAACAATATGCTGTATGACGAAGGGGCTGAAGAAATTGCTTACCATAACGAAGTACTGGTTCCGCGCTCCGAATTTCATGCAGAAAAAGATACAATTGCAAACGCAGTAGATTCGTTGCTAATTTTAGGGCATACACAATTTTACCCCGAGCCGGTCTATCTGAACTACTTTATGGAAGACATATTTGAGCAGTACCTCGATAAAACAGAAAGAAGCAACGCTTATAAATGTTCTTTTATTTTTAACGAATCGGTAGAAGATACATTTGCAGTTCGTTTAATCGATTACGATGTAAGTAACTGGTACCAGCTGGAGTACAACCGAAATATGGACTCGATTGACCTTTGGATAACAGACACTACACTGGCAAAAGAAGATTCGCTTTACATGGAGCTATCGTATTTTATACTCGATTCTACTGCGGTGCCTTACGTTTTTCACGACACACTTTTGATGCAATACTCCAAGCCTGTAGTAGAAACAAAAAAGAAAAGGAAAAAAGACGACAAAGAAGAAGGCCCGCCTCCGGTGCAACAGTTTAACTGGGCTACCAATCTCAGTTCGACCATGGAGCTTAACGGAGCAATACGCCTAACATCGCCATCGCCGGTAGCATCGTTCGATAGCACAAAAGTTATACTTTACCTTAGCGACGATACGCTGAAAACACCGTTAAACATAAAGTTTCAAAAAGCCCCAAATATCTGGAGAACCTATGTTATTTCGTACGACTGGGAACCTGAAACAAAATATTCGCTAAGCATTGACTCGGCGGCCTGCTGGAATATTTATGGTATTTCGAGCATGGAGCTAACCAAAAGTTTCCAGACCCGCGAAGAAGATTATTACGGCTCCTTTATTTTTGATTTCAGCAATGTTCCCGGACCAATGATCGTTCAGCTTCTGAAAAACAACAAAGAAGAAGATGTGTTGCGGCAGGCATTTTTTGATAAAGACGGTGAAGTGACATTTGAGTTGATGCCTCCGGAAAAATACAAGATCAAGATTATTTACGACACCAACGGAAACAGGAAATGGGACAATGGAAGTTACCAGGACAAGATTCAACCCGAGTTGGTTTCGTATTTACCCGAGCTTATCAAATTACGGTCGAACTGGAGCGAAAAGCGGATTTGGGATGTTACTCCTAATTCCGAATTCATAAAAAATATAGTTGACCAGGAAGCCGAAGAACAAAAACGAAAAGCAGCTGAAGAAAAAGCCCGGAAAGAAAAGAACAACGAACGAAGCAATAGTAATTTCAGTCCGGGAAGCAGTGGTTCCAACCTACTCAGGGGCGGAGGTTTTTAAGCCTGAAATGTTCGGTGGATTTCTCTAAATTTCGTATGTTTAATCAACTTTTATCAAATTATTATGGCAAGTGTTAGAAATCTGAAAAAAGACATCGACCTGATCATGTCGCTCGCACTAAGTGATTGCTTTTATGTACTGGAATACAACAGCAAGATCGACGAAGAAGCCGTGTATGAAATTGCAGGTGAAGTTGTTCAGAAACATCGCGAGTTAAGGCTTCGTGCCATTCATCCTGACGGGAAAGATAACCCCAAATTAGTAAAGGAATATTACAAAAGCCTGGTACAAGATATGCTAAAAGCTGCCGACACTGCCCTTGAGAAGCTGTCGAAGGAAGTAAAAAAAGTAGCGAATTAGCAAACAGTTATTTCAGAAGAAATACTTTGTTGGCTACCACTTTACCGTCATACCAGGTGGTTAGTTCCCATTTACCCCGCTTATCTTCCAAAGGCTCCCAGATACAATCGCCCAGATAAAATTCAAAATCATTGGTACGGATAAACTGTTCTCCGGTAAAAGGCGGGCTGATTTGTCCTTTATCATTCATAAAAGGAGGATGGTCGATCTGAAACTGTACGGTTTCGCCTTTCCCGTTTTTTATGTGCAAAACATACCCAAATTCCGTTCCGATGGAAGCTTTTATATCGGTAGAAAAATCAATAATCTTTGGTATTTCCTTGCTCTCACGCTTCCATTTCGAGTACTCTCCGTAGCTGTACATTTTAAAGGTGGGTCTTCGTTTTGCCATCGTTAATTTTACACTAAAGTAATTATTCTTCCTTATTTAGATTAAATTAAAATTCTACTTTTGTAAGCTCATTTATCATGAACTGTGGAGTTTATCAGAAGACATAGCAAGTTGTGGTTTACGTTGATGTTGCCGGTATATTTATATATTGTCAACAACTCAATTCAAAATAAACACACGCACTTTTATGCCAACGGAATGGTGGTGACTCATGCCCACCCCATGCATCCGGCAAAAGGTGAACCAGCAAATCATCACAACCATTCCAAAACAGAAATATGCTTTTTCAGCACACTTCATTTTGATATTGCCGAGCTTCCGTCTTACATAAACACCATTGCAAAATTACAGGAAATTCATCATGAATACTTTGTAAAGAATGATGTTTTACGGATTTCGGCAAAAAATCTGAAATCAAATCCCCGTGCGCCTCCGGTCGGATAATGTCAACTCTCAATCTCTTTTAGTTACGACATTATTATTTACCTGATCATTATTTATCATGAAAAACATAATGGCACTTTTTGTGCTTTTATTCAGCTTTTGTGGTGTAAAAGCTGTATCTATCAACGACGACGACGAAAAAAAAACAAAAACCGATGCCATGTTATTTGGCGATGTAAAATCGGGCGATGACCACATCCCTTTTGCAACCATAACAATTAAAGGAACCACCGTTGGGACAGCTGCGGATGCTACGGGGCATTTTAAAATGACAAACATCCCGCTTGGAAAACAAGTAGTTTTGGTTTCAGCCATTGGATACAAACCCTATGAAAAAGAATTGCTTTTTGAATCGAAAAAAAGTGTTACACTTTTGGCACAACTCGAATCTGACAACATTGGGCTGGAGCAGGTGGTAGTTTCTGCGGACCGGAATGCCAAAAGCAGAAAAGAAACAGCTACCATCGTAAGCAGCATTAATCCAAAATTATTCGACAGGGTGCAGAGTGTGACCCTTAGCGAAGGGCTAAACTTTTCTCCCGGCTTACGCATGGAAAACAACTGCCAAAACTGTGGTTTTACGCAGGTTCGTATGAACGGGTTGGAAGGACCGTATTCGCAGATCCTAATCAATTCGAGACCGGTGTTTAGTGGATTGGCCGGAGTTTACGGACTGGAGTTAATTCCGGCAAATATGATTGAACGCGTAGAAGTAATCCGAGGTGGTGGTTCTTCGATGTACGGTAGTAATGCCATTGCCGGAACCATTAACCTGATCACAAAAGACCCGGTGGCAAACAATTTTGAAGGAGCATTTTCGAACAGTACAGTTGGCGTTGGTTTAAACGGAGAGGCAGCCAACGATTACAATGTAAACATGAACGGTTCTTATGTAACCGACGACTACCGTACCGGGATGAGCATTTTCGGCTTTCACCGGAAAAGAGATGGTTTTGATGCCAACAGCGATGGCTTTACAGAACTGGCAAAAATAAAGAACCTCACATTGGGCGGAAGGTTATACCAACGCATTGCCAACCGTGCCAAAATAACGGTTGACTATTTTAATATTTATGAATTTCGCAGAGGAGGTAACCGTTTTGATTTGCCAATGCACGAAGCCGATGTTACCGAAAGTGTCACGCACCGTATTAATTCGGGAGCTTTGAACTTCGATCAGCTCTTGCGCGAAAGTGATAAGTTTTCAGCTTTCCTTTCTTTGCAGGGTGTACACCGCGATTCGTATTACGGTGCCAACCAGGATCTGTCGGCTTACGGGGAAACCAGCGACCTGACTTATTCGGCAGGTGCCCAGTATATTCGTGAAATAGACTACCTGATGTTTTCCCCGGCCACCTTAACAGCCGGGATCGAATCAAGCGGAAGTTCGATGGAAGATCAAAAACTAGGGTATTACGATCCTGAAACCAACCAGCATTTTGACAATACACTTATTGCAGATCAGAAAATTGCAACCAATGCCGGTTTTTTGCAAGCGGAGTGGAAAACCGAGAAAGTGGTTTTTAGTACCGGTTTACGTTACGATCATTACCGGATAACTGAGAAAACCGGTGGTGATGATGAAATTTCGGGGAATGTTGTTAGTCCCCGCGTGAGTGTGCTGTACAATCTGTCGCATCACCTTCAGTTTCGTACCGGGTTTGCACGGGGATTTCGCGCTCCCCAGATTTTTGACGAAGATTTACACATCGAGACTTCGGGATCCCGAAAAGTAATTCATAAAAACGCTCCGGATCTGAAGCAGGAGTCTTCCAACAGTCTGACGGCTTCGCTCGATTTTAGTGAAGAAGTTGGGAAGTGGCAGTTCCAGTTATTACTCGAAGGTTTTTATACCCACCTCAATAATCCGTTTGCCAACGAATACGGCACTCCGGATGAAGACGGAACCGTAATTTATACAAGAGTGAATGCCGAAGATGGCGCTACGGTGCAGGGTGTAAACATTGAGCTGAATGCGTCGCCTTCCGGAAAGTTTCAGTTGCAGTCGGGGTTTACCATTCAGAAAAGTGAATTTGAGGCACCGCAGGAATTCAACGAAAAGCGGTTCTTCCGCACACCCAATACTTACGGATATTTGAGTATGAATTACAGTCCGGTTCCGGTGTTTAATATTTCCGCCACGGGTAATTTCTCAGGCCCTATGCTGGTTCCGTATTTCGGACCTGCGATTACCGAGCCTGACACAGGTGAATTGCGAAAAAGCGAATCTTTTTTTGATGCGGGACTAAAATTTAGTTACGATATTAAAGTAGCTGATAATGCACGGGTGCAGTTAAATGCCGGAGTAAAAAATATCTTCAACAGTTATCAAAAAGATTTTGATAGCGGTGTAGATCGCGACCCCGGCTATATGTACGGGCCGCTTACGCCACGCACCATTTATTTTGGTCTGAAAATCGGGAATTTGTACTAAAAATTTCCTTTCTCTGAAAAGTGAATACAGAAGTTGGCTATCTTAAAAGCTCTTATCTCATTGTAATTAGCACGCCACATTGAACTTGTTTCAGGGTCTCACTCAAATAATGTCTATTAACATTAGCCAAGAGATGCTGAAACGAGTTCAGCATGACGTAAAAACATGCTGTCTGATACAAAACGGATAGTCATTTTTTTTTATTCACAAGAGCTAATTTGATAATTAGTAACAGAATTCTACGTTTTATTTCTGAGACGCAGTCCGCTGGTTTGTGGCGGGATAAAAGATTATTAAATTTGCCTCTTCAATTTATACTTCGGAATATGAGTAATGAAATGAATACCGGTCAGCAAAAAAAGAATTTGAGAAACAATATTATTGTAATTGCGCTGGCTGCAATTTTGGTGGTGGTTATCGGCTTGTTTTTTATGCAACGGCGCGAGCATAATTCAGTTGTAAAAGAAATTAATGCCGAAAAAGATTCCATTCAGTTTCAACTAACACAGATTGCCGCCGGTTACGATTCGATGAAAACGGAGAACGACACATTAAACGAACAGCTTTTTGTGGCGCAGGCAAAAGTAAAAGATCTTCTGATTGAAGTGGAACAAACCAAAAAAGTAAGCTATTCAAAAATATCCGATTACCAAAAACAGGTGACCACCTTGCGGGGCATTATGCGAAATTTTGTGGTGCAGATTGATTCGCTGAACAAGCGAAACGAACAATTGATGGCCGAAAACCTGGAAGTAAAACAACAGTACAAACAGGTGGAACAAAAAAACCAGCAGTTGAGCCAGGAAAAGCAGCAATTGCAGCAGAATTTGAAAATAGCGGCAAAACTGGAAGCCAGAGACCTGGTAGCGGAGCCGTTAAACTCAAGGAGCAAGGTGACAAAGTTTACCAACCGTGCAGAGAAAATACGCATCTATTTTGTATTAGGGCAAAACCAGGCCACGCCAAGGGGGGCTAAAAATATTTATGCACGCATTATGCGCCCCGACCAGTTTTTAATGACCAAATCGGAAAATGATCTGTTTCAGTTTGAAGACCTGAAGATTCAGTATTCGGCCATGCGTGAAGTGGTGTACGAAGGAAAAGATTTGCCGGTGGCCATTTTTTGGGACAATACCAGCGAACCCGAGTTAATGAAAGGCACTTACACCGTGAATCTTTTTGCCGATGGAAACGAAATTGGCAACACAACCTTTACGCTTCAATAAATCGGTTTTTTGTGACGGGAATCATTTATGGCAACTTTTTTATTCGATAAAATAATTTTCGGCCCGGTAAAAAGCCGCAGGCTGGGAGTTTCGCTGGGCATTAACCTGCTACCCACCCAGGTAAAAGTTTGTTCGTTCGATTGTATTTACTGCGAATGCGGCTTCAATCCGAAAGAATACGAAAAAAAAGTATCGCTCCCTTCGCGCGAAGAAGTAAAAACCCGCCTGGATGCCAAGTTACAGGAAATGGCAGCCGAAGGACAATTGCCCGATGTAATCACCTTTGCCGGAAACGGCGAGCCAACGCTTCATCCCGAATTTGCCGGAATTATTGACGACACCATTGAACTTCGGGACCTTTTAGCGCCTGACGCAAAGATCGCCGTTCTTTCCAATGCCACCATGATACACCGGAAACCGGTTTTTGATGCGTTGCTGAAAATTGAAGATAACATTCAAAAACTGGACTCAGCTTTTGAAGAAACAGTAAAAATCATCGATTGTCCGACAGGTGGTTTCAACCTTCAACGTACCGTTAAACAACTGGTTGCCTTCGATGGGAAAGTGATTATTCAGACCATGTTCATCCGTGGAAGTTTTAAAGGACAGGCAATCGACAATACCACAGAACCAGAAATTGTAGCCTGGCTTGAATTACTACAACAAATTAAGCCACAGCAGGTAATGATTTATACCATTGCCCGTGACACACCGGTTGACACACTCCGGAAAGTTTCTTTAAATGAATTAAACACAATTGCTGATCGTGTCCGGAATGCCGGTTTTGATGTGCAGGTATCGGGGTAGAAGAGTTTAGAGTTTAATGTTCAGTGTTCAAAGCCTGCCGTTCGCTATCTGAGCTAAGTTTTTCGGATATAATTTTACGTAAAAAACATAACGAAAATTTCGCAATTGCGTAGGCCATTGTTTTATGGCAATATTTTCGATTGGCAGCTATTTGTTTCCAAATAAAAATTACGTAAATTTCGTAACAGAAAATTCATAAAAATGAACCCGTTTTTATTATCAGGATATAAAGGCCCCGATTATTTTTGCGACCGGAAAGATGAAACCCGGCGGATACTCAATGCCATTGAGAATTCGCGTAACATAACGCTGGTCTCGGAACGCAAACTTGGGAAAACAGCCTTGTTGAACCATGTTTCCCATTTCATTCCCGAACAAACATCATTTTTATACATTGATCTTTATCCTACCCAAAATATAGAAGGGTTGATAAAAGTTCTGGCAAATGCAATTATTCAGAAACTGGAACCTTTTAACGAAACGATATTAAGAAAGATTACACAGTTTTTTAAAGCCCTGAATGCAAAGTTTTCTTTTGATCCGCAAACCGGGTTGCCGAATCTTGAACTATCGGTAAACTCGAAAGATGAAATGGCCCAATCAATTGAATTGTTATTTCGTTATATAAAGCAGTCGCCTGTTAAAGTAACATTGGCTTTCGACGAATTTCAACAGGTTTTAAACTATCCTGAGAAAAATATGGAGGCTGTCCTCCGCACCGAAATTCAGAAAGACAGCGATACGTGTTTTATTTTTTGTGGCAGCCACACCCGCTTGTTGCTGTCGATGTTTAACCAGTATTCCCGGCCATTTTATCAAAGTACCGAAATAATGGAACTCAAGCCGGTTGAACAAAAAAAATATACTTTGTTTATACAGGAAAAATTTAGTGCGAACGGTATTGAATTGTCTCTGGATGAGGCCAATTTTATTTACGAACTGAATAAAGGGATTACCTATAATATCCAATACCTGTGCAACAAACTGTATGCTTCGGGAAATAAAAAAATCGATAAACCGTGCATTAATGAAATGCTTGAACAGATTTTAGTTGAAAATGAAATATTGTATTACAATTACAGGTCATTACTGACAACACTCCATTTTACTATTTTGCGGGCAATTGCAAAAGAGGATGTAGTGAAAAAACCTTTATCTCAGTCATTTATAGGCAAATACAATCTTGGCTCGGCAAGTTCCGTAAAGTCTGCAATTTCCAATCTTGAAGGCAAAGGCTTTTTGATGAACAATAATGGATGGCGGGTTACGGACTGGTATTTTTCGCTTTGGCTAAAAAGGCAATTATAAACCTATTGCAGAAGGTTTTATCCGCTCAACAAAAATACCCCATCCAATTTTCAGCGTTTGGTGCAATCGTAAAACGGTCCTTCGAACAATAAACAATATACTTTAAACTAAAGCGTAGTTCGATACCACTCCGAGCTCCGGCCCATCCAACGAATTCCGGCAACAAAACCTTTTAGCTTGAGCAGGTTGTCGTTTTCAAACCAGGCATAACAGTCGTAGGTTTTTCCTGATTTCGGATCGTAAATTTTCCCTTCTCCCCACTATTTTTTATCGGTATTGTAAACAAAACCGTTCAGTATCTGTACTCCTACAAGCGGGCGTTCACGAAGACTTTCTTCCGGATTTTTATCGTCTTTCGGCACTTCTCCGTTTACATATTTTTCAGGAATCATGTAAACGATGGTGCCAATAAACTTCCCGTCTTTCTTTTCAATCTCAATTTTGGATGTTTTTTCTTCATTCCACCAAATTCCAACTATTTTGTCGGCTTCCTGGGCAAATCCTGCAAGACCATAAATTGCCAGGAAAAAAAGGATAATTAATTTCTTCATACGTTTAATTTGAGCTAATTTTAAGGCTAAATATAGAAATTGTTCAAGATTCATTTATCGGTCATAAAATCTAATTCATTCTTTATGAAAATCATTAAGCGTGTCTTGCTTTCTCTCCTTGTTTTGATCATACTCGCACTTATCGCGGGTGTTTTTTTTGTTCAGTACCTAAAAAAAACGGCTGTTCCCGACTACAACAAAAGTTTTGTGTTATACGGGTTAAAGTCGGAAGCCGAAGTGTTGCGCGATGCACACGGAATACCACATATTTATGCAAAGTCAGATTCCGATTTATACCGTGTGGTAGGTTTTGCCATGGCACAGGACCGTTTGTGGCAGATGGACTTGCTGCGCCGCGTTACACAGGGTCGTTTATCCGAGATTTTAGGAAAAGACCAGGCCGAAACCGATTTATTGATGCGTGCTTTGCGTATTCAGGAAAAATCGCAAAAGATTCTGGAACAATCCGATCCTGAGATTGTATTGGCGCTTCAGGCTTTTTCGGACGGAGTAAACCAGTACATTGCCCAGTTTCCGCTTCCTCCCGAATTTAAGGTGCTGGGTTACGAGCCCGAGTGGTGGAAACCGGTTCATTCGATTAACCTGATTGGTTACATGTCGTGGGATTTGTCGATGGGTTGGAGAAGCGAATATTTTCTACATCAGCTACGGGCAGAAGTTCCGGATTCAATGATTGCTGAAATGATTCCGGATTTGGACAAACACCCGACAACTGTTTTTGAAGCATTCGGGAATAACCGGATTGATGCAGGTTTCACCTTGCTTTCAGCTACTCAGAAATTGAAAGATATGGGTATTGAAATATTTAACGGCAGCAATAACTGGGCGGTTGCAGGCAAAAAAAGCACAAGCAGAAAGCCTTTGATGGCCAACGACATGCACCTTGGATTGTTTGCTCCGGGAATTTGGTACCAAATGCACCAGGTAGTTGACGGGAAGCTGGATGTTACCGGCGTGGTAGTTCCGGGTCAGCCCTTTATAATTGCCGGGCACAACAACCGGATTGCCTGGGGAATGACCAATGTAATGCTCGATGACCTTGACTTTTACCTGGAAAAACTCAACGAAGACTCTACAAAATACTGGTTCGACGGCTCTTGGAAAGACCTGATCATTCAGCCCGAAACGATTAAAACCAAGGAGGGGGATTCCATTCAAACCGAACTGAAGTTTACCCATCGCGGCCCGATTGTGAACCGCATGAAAAAGGAAACGGGAATTCCCTTATCAATTCGTTGGCTGGGAAACGAGATGAGTAACGAAATAAGAACAGTGTATTTGGTAAACCGGGCCAAAAACTGGGATGATTTCCGCAATGCGATGAGCACCTTTATTTCGGTGAGCCAGAATGTGGTGTATGCCGATGTGGATGGAAATATTGGTTTGCAGTGCACTGCCGGAATCCCAGTTCGTGAAGGCTCGGGCATTGAAATTTATCCGGGCGACAGCAGTAAATACGACTGGCAGGGGCTGGTTCCTTTTGAAGAACTGCCTTATGAATACAACCCGGAAAGAGGCTATGTTTCTTCGGCCAACAACAAAACGGTACCCGAAGGATTTCCGTATTACATCAGTCACTGGTTTGCCACACCCGGCCGGATTGATCGTATCCGTGAAATGCTGGAAGCAAAAGAGAAGCTGGGAGTGGAAGATTTCAAAGCCATGCAGGCCGATGTAAAATCAAAAACAGCAGAACAAATGACACCGGTTTTTTTAGCCGCTTTGCAAAAAGAAACCGATTGGCCGGCTACCGAAAAGGCAGCATTGGGAAAATTACGTTCGTGGGATTTTCAACTAACCCGCGAAAGCCAGGCGGCATCAATATTTGAAGTGTTGTACCGAAAAGTGATGGAAAACCTGGTAAAAGATGATCTTTCTCCAGTGCTATTTGAAAAGATGAAAGGAGAGAGGATGCTTTTGGAAAATCTGCTGATGAATGTGCTGGCCGACCCGAATTCTGCCTGGATTGACAATAAAAACACACCGGAAAAAGAAACGCTTGATGATTTGGTGCGCCAGTCGTTTGTGGAAACGGTGCAGGATATTTCCGGAGAACTTGGAAACGATGTGGAACAATGGCAATGGGGAAAACTTCATACAATAACCCTGAGTCATCCGCTGGGAGTTGTAAATGTGCTGAACAAAGTACTAAAACTCAACCGCGGGCCATTTCCGGTCCCTGGAAGCTATCATACGGTTTGTCCGTACGGTTATTCATTCCGAAACCTGTACAAAGCAAATCACGGCGCTTCGGAGCGTCATATTTTTGACACCGGCAACTGGGACCGTTCAGAAACCATTATCCCAACCGGAACAAGTGGAATTCCGGCCAGCGAGTTTTACCTCGATCAAACCGAAATGTATTTGCAGAATAAATACCACGCTGATCCGTTCAGCAAAACAGAAGTGGAAAAGACGGCTAAATTCAGAATGACACTTAGTCCGGAATAATTTAAAATATCACTACTTTCCGGGAAAAATGAAAAGATTCCTCGCTACCCTTCGGAATGACAAAGATGCTGAAATAAGTTCAGCATGACGTACCTGATTACATCAGTGATGCCTGTTAGAAACGTCTCCCTGAACACCTGACTGCCGTCAGGCAGGTGTTTCAGGGCCTTAACTAAAACTTTATCATTGGCAGCAAAATACAATGAAGCGAAACCTGCCTGCTGCAGGCAGGGAATCTTTTCATTTTCAAAATTTAATCTCAGAGTCTGTTTAAATTTTATAAATTAAAGGTATTATGAAGTATTTTTTACTAATTCAAGGCGGAATTGACGCGAATAGCACCAGCTATTTAAGGAAATTTCAACGCAGAAGTAGTGA